>NZ_JABUYE010000024.1:0-40243 GCF_014897485.1 Brevibacterium sp. FME37 | reverse complement strand
TCTTCCTCTAACTATACACCCAGTTCGCCCGTTTTGACCCTTGAGTTTCGATTTTAGTTCGTTTATTCTTTTATTTTCATACCTATTGATGAGCAAAAAAACACGAAAGCATCACAACACCCCAGGTCAACGATCCGAACACTAATCGCAGCATCGCTGCCTTGTGGTCACCACGCATTCTGATCTCACGTACCTGCAATAGACCATCGCCTCGAGTGCATACGTAAGCCAGGAAGCAGGTGTGGCATGCGGTCCACTTGTTGTGAGGTGGCCCTATCTTTCTTGGTGTTTTGGAGAGAAGATGGAATCAAGCATTCGAGTCGGGTGTGAGGGGGCCGTCATGGATCTGCTTATTCTGTTTGTCATCGGTGTGTGTTTCACAACAATCGTGTTCTTTGTCGGACGATTTGCCTGCCCGAGACATGACCGCGTGCCCCTTATGGAAGTTGACCATGTCCTCCTGTGGACCACATTGCGTCGCGGTTGGCATGCGATGGGATCGCTCGGTCCAAGAACAGGGATCGCCGACGATCCTCCCGGGAGCCATCGGGCCTGAACCTGCACCGCCTGTAGTCCTATGACTGAATGGACGGATAGAGTGACAGGGTGCCTTCCTCGACAAACCCGAACCTAAACCAGCGCCCGTCCCGTCGACCAGGAGTCGCAGCATTGCTCTTTGCAGTGCTGTCGATTCTGGTGTTCGTCGGCTTTGCAGTGTGGCTCTGGTTCAATGCACCCGACCAGGTTCCAAGCCATTCGGGCGCGAATGGTCAACCCGATGATTGGTCGCAAAAGGGCGAAGTCATGGCGTGGCTCGTCCCACTGGGAGTGGGCATCCCAGCGCTCCTCTCGATCCGCCAAATCTACGAGAAACTGCCGATCGGTCTCGTCAACGTCCCTCACAAGGACTACTGGCTGAAACGCGGTGAGCGTGACTACCTTTTCGACTGTCTGATGGAGTTCATGCGAATCACCGCCGGTGCCTGTGCCCTGCTGTTTACTTTGTCTCTGGCACAGACGCTCAAGGTCGGAATCAGCAGATCGTGGCCGGAAGCCCTTCTGTTCCTCCCGACCGGCGTGTTCCTCGTGGTCGTCGCCATCGCGATGTGGAATCTCCTTCGCCAGCTCAAACCCGACGGCAGGGACGAACGTATTCCCAAACCGCAGACTGAACCGGAACAGTAGGCCGGCCGCAGCTCGGAAAGAACCGACCCGCACTTTCGACCCGCACTTCCGGCCGGTCCCGTCACCGTCGAAGGGCACTCACCGTCGAACGGCTCTCAGCTCTGCGGCACGAACACTGCAGCGTCCCAGTCCTGCATGGCATGTGCCGAGGCCCAGAAGTGGAGTTCGTACACACATGCCTGCTCGAACGTGGCACGCATTCTTGCGGCCACCTCGGCGGGGGCATCGGTGAGCTCCTGCTCAAGCAGCTGCACTGCCTGCCGGGTCGACTCATCGAATTCGGGTGAATCGTAGGTCTGGACCCAGGTGCGGTAAGGGTGATCGGCACTCATCTGACCGGCCCGTTCGACGAGGACCTTGCCCATGTGCGCGTACACCCAGAAGCACGGCAGGACTCCGGCCACGCCTTCACCGTAGGAGCGGCTGGCTGCGGTCGCGACGAGGTAGGACACGTAGCCCAATGTGGTAGGTGAGGCCTTGAAACCGGCACCACCGCTGACGAGCTCATCGTGGGCTGCGGCCAGGCGAGGATCGGCAAGCAGTTCACCGTGCATCTCCTCTTCAACACTGATGGCCTCGGCGGCGGAGCTGGCCCAGAATCGTGCTTCGTCCCGGTCATCGGCCCCGGCTGCCAGGAAGGACATCGCCTTCGCGTAGCCGGTGAGGTAGATGCCGTCTTGAATGATGTAGTTCGTGAAGGCTTTCACCTCGAGGCTGCCCTCGGCCAGCTGGCCCAGAAATGGCAAACGCTCAATCTGCTCGACGATCGGGCGCACACGATCCCACAGCTGAGTGGTCTGAGGTCCTGCGGAAAAATCTGTCGACATCTGTGTCTCCTGACTTCGTGGGACCCTCATCCGGGCCCCGAGGAATGTTGGTGTGTTGGGGTCAGCTGCGGACGATGTCGACCTGGTGGTCGACGGGCCCATGAGCACCCTTCGGGTCGAGGCTGACCTGCCAGTTCGCGGCAGATTTCAGGGCGCGGGCCAGATAGTTCAGTGCGTTGTCGACGGCTTCGTGTAGAAGGTCCGCACTCACGTCGGCCACTGCACGTTCACGCTTGAGCACAGCCACCTCGGCGGTGATCGCGGCCGACAATGTGCACCCGGTGCCATGGGTGTTCGGGGTGTCCACCCGTGGGTGGGTGAAGTCGGTGACGGTGCCTTCGGCGGTGACGAGAACGTCGGCGACGTCGCCCTCGATCGCGTGTCCGCCCTTGAGCAGCACCGCGCGAGGCCCGCGAGCGAGCAACTGTTTGGCCTGGTCCAACATCTCCTGCGGGTTCTGGGCCACGGGTTCGTCATCGCCGATCAGCAGTGCCGCCTCGGGCAGGTTCGGGGTGATGAGGTCCGAGACCGGGAGCAGGTGATCGCGGACGGCGGCCACGGCATCGACCTCGAGGAGGCGGTGCCCTGAGGTTGCGACCATAACCGGGTCCACGATGTAGAAGCCCAGCTGGCTCCCCGCCGCCCGTGCGACCACGAGTTCCACAAGTGAGCGTGAGCCGAGCATCCCCGACTTGGTGGCGTCGACGGGCATATCATTCAATACGCTGTCGAGCTGGTCAGAGACGAAGGCATCGTCGATTCCGTAGACCTGGGAGACACCGTGGGTGTTCTGCGCGACGAGCGCGGTGATTGCAGTGGTGCCCAGCACCCCGCGAGCTGTGAAGGTCTTGAGATCTGCGTGGATGCCGGCTCCCCCGCTGGGGTCGGTGCCGGCAACGGACAGCGCAATAGGTGGTCGGGTGGTCACTGAGTTGCCTCCGCCTGGCCATCGCCGAATTCTGCGAGAAGCTGCCTTGCCGCGGCACGTGGGTCCTGGGCACGGCAGATCGCGGAGACCACGCAGATACCGATCAGGCCCCGACCTCGCAATTCGGCAGCACGCACGGTGCTGATCCCACCGATGGCAACAGCAGGCAACCCTGCCAGATCCACAAGCTCGCTGAGGCGGTCGGGACCGATCCCGTCGGGTGCGTCGGTCTTCGTCGTGGTGTCGTAGACGGGCCCGATTCCGACGAGGTCGACGACTCCCGATTCCCGGGCAGCAGAGAATTCGGCACCGTTGGCCGCGGAGAGCCCGATGAGGGTTTCTGGACCGACGAGTTCGCGCACTTCCTCGACAGGTGTGTCTGATTGCCCGACGTGGATGTCGACGTGCACGCCCTCGGCAAGGAGCCGTTGGGCGACGGCGACGCGGTCATTGAGGACGACGGGTACGCGACGGTTTGTATCGGCTGTTGCGCTGCCGACGGCGGCGATGACCTCGCGTGCCAGGGTGTAGAAGGCGTCATCGTCGATGTCCTTGTCCCGGACCTGAACGATCCCGACTCCCCCGGCAACTGCCTCGCGGACGGTTTCAGCGACACTGCGTCCGGTCTCCCGGCACTGAACCGAGTCGGTGACGAGGTAGAGCCGAGTGTCGATGCCCGCCAGACGGGAGTTTGCTTCGTAGTTGGCTTCGTAGCTGGCTTCGCTCATGACTGTGATCCTTCAAAGGTGTCGGCCTCGATCTGTGCGCCCGCCAGCTGCTTCGCGTCGAGCGTGTACAGCGCGTCGAGGAAGTTCACCGAATAGCTGCCGGGGCCCTTGGCACCAGTTGCAGCTCTTTCACCGGCAACCTTGAAGTGCGCATGGGCGGCGATCACAGCATCGAACCTCGCCGAGGCGGTCGTTGCTCCGACGAGGTACGCGGCGGTGACTGCGCCGAGTGAACACCCGGTGCCGATGACCAGCGGCATATAAGAGTGGCCCCCGTCGAGGCGGGCGACATGATCGACTCCGTCGATATGGGCGACGATCGCGTCCCTGGGTCCTGAGACCGCGACGATGGCTCCGGTCGACCGCGCCAGTTCGGCAGCGGCAGGAATCACAGCATCCACCTCGTCGGTGGAGTCGACGCCTCGACCGCCCAACCCGACTCCGGCCAAGGCCGCGATCTCGGAGGCGTTTCCGCGAATCGCGGTGGGTCCCGAGGCTGCGGCACGGCGGATTCGCGTGGTCCGAAAATCGACGGCTCCGATGCTCACCGGGTCAAGAACCCACGGCTTGGAGTCTTCGTTGGCTGCGTCGATGGCGGCATCGGCGGCAAGGAACTGCTGGTTCGTGGCGGTTCCGAAGTTGACCAGCAGTCCGCTGGCGATGCGCGTGAACTGTGCAGCATCGGCCTCGTGGTCGAGCATCGCCGGTGCGGCGCCGATGGCCAGAAGCACGTTGGCGCTGAATTGCTGCACGACGGTGTTCGTGATGCATTGGATAAGTGGATTGCTCGCACGCATATGCTCGTGCGCAGAACGCAGGTCGAAGTCAACCATGACGATCCCTTCGCTAGTATGGCCCAGATCAGGTTCGATGGGTGTTCTCTCAGCCGCGCTTCATGTTCACGAGGCACCCCATGTCATTGGCTTCGACTGTATCAGCACGACAGAGGCGGAGCGAGCTGGAAGGCTCGCCCCGCCTCCCTGCAACTGGGTCTACCCAACGAAGACTCATCGAGCGGACTACTTAGCATTGACCGGCGACTTTGTAACGTCGCCGGTCAATGCTAAGTGGTCCGCTCGGTGCGGGTGGCATCAACCTCGTCCGACGTACCTCTGTCCGCGGCGGCTGAGGGCATCGATGACAACAGCAGCGAGAAGGACGAGTGCGGTGATGATCAGCTGGGCATCGGAGTTGAAACCGATGAGATAGAGACCGTTGTTGATCGCACCGACGACCAGTGCACCGAGCACTGCAGCCCAGGCTGTGCCGCGTCCACCGAACAACGAGGTGCCGCCGATGACTGCCGCAGCGATCGCATTGAGCAGATCCTGCGTGGTCACCAACGTCGAACCCGCGTTCGAGTTGACACCTGCCTTGATGAAGCCGAAAAGAGCTGCGAGGGTACCGGCGGCCATGAAAACGCTGATTCTCACCCACGTCACCTGGATGCCTGCACGCCTGGCTGCCTCGACCTTGCCGCCGACAGCGTAGATCGATCTTCCGTAGCGGGTTTTGCGCAGTACTAGGTCAATGGAAATCGCAATGACCAGCATGAGCAAGAAGGGCAACACAAGGCCGAAGTCCTGGTTGACGAGGATGAGGAAGCCAAACACGATCACTGCCAGCAGCACGATGCGCACTGTCACCGAGGTCCAGCTAGGGTTGTCGAGTCCTGCCGCTTGGCGACGCAGTTTCGACGAGACGATACCTGCTCCGAAGCCGATCACCGCGACTGCGCCGAACACATAAGCCCACATCGCCGGAAAGTAGAAGTTCGCAAAGTCAAAGGCGAATGTACCAGACATCGACAGATTCTTCTGCACACCCAGCGTCGTCAGAGTCAGTCCGGTGAAAGCCAACAATCCAGCCAGGGTGACAACGAAGGCCGGGATGCCGACCACCGCAAAGAACCACCCCTGGATCGCTCCGACAACCAGACCCAACACCAGCATGATGACGAGTGCGATCAGAGGCGGAACTCCTTGTCTGACGACAAGGACTCCCAGCAGTGACGCTGCGAGCCCACCCAACTGCGCCAATGACAGATCGATCTCGCCAAGCAACAGAATCAAGTTGATGCCCAGAGCGAGAATCGCAATGTAGGCAACCGTTGATGAGAGATTGACGAGGTTGGCGGGAGAGAGGAACTTGTCGTTCGCTGATTGGAACACGATGATGATGACGACAAGGGCAATGATCACCGGAAGCGAACCGAGTTGGCCCTCCTTGACGCGTCGTAGGAAGGTCGAGAAGAATCCCTCGTGCGAAAGCCGAGAGTCCGTGATGAATGAGTTGCGGGTCATCGGCGCTCTCCCCTTCGCGTGGCCCTTTGGGTCACGACATTGTCGCTGGCACCGGTGATCGCTGCCACAAGCACGTCCGTGCGTTCGTCACCGGGGAAGTCACCGGCATCCTTGCCCAGGCGCAGCACGTGTACACGGTCAGCCACAGCCTGAACATCAGCCATGTTGTGACTGACCAACAGCACCCCGAGGTCTCGTTCACGCAGACGCTCGATGAGATTGAGGACCTCCGCGGTCTGTGCGACGCCGAGCGCTGCCGTCGGCTCGTCCAGCATCACGATCGAAGGATCGCCGAGGAGGGACCTGGCGATCGCAACAGTCTGACGTTGTCCGCCGGAGAGCGCAGCGATGGGCACCCTCACGCTTGGTATTTTCGCCGAGAGACTGCGCAACAGCTCCCAAGATTTCGCCTCCATGGCCACCTCGTCGAGGACACCACCGCGTGTAGCCTCGTGTCCGAGGAAGAGGTTGGCCACCACGTCGAGATTTTCGCACAGGGAAAGATCCTGGAAAACCGTGGCGACACCGGCCGTTTGTGCATCCTTCGGCGACGCGAACTTCTGAGAGGTCCCGTTCATGATGATCTCACCTTCGTCGCAGCCATGGACTCCGGCAATGACCTTGATAAGAGTCGACTTGCCGGCGCCGTTGTCGCCGACGAGTCCGACGACCTCGCCGCGGCCGATGGTGAGGTTGATATCGGTCAGCGCCTGGACCGCACCGAATCGTTTGTTGATCCCGCGCAGCTCGAGGACTGGATCGGCGCCGGGCTCCGGCACCCGCTGCTGCGCGGGCGCCGGATCGTTGGGTTGAGAATTCATATGTTCCTACTCGCCGATTTCTACTTGACGCCGTAGTCGCTGCAGAGCTTCTTCACGTCTCCGGTGCAGATGTCTTCAGCCTTGATCTGATCACCGACGATGTCCTTCACATTGTCTTTTGTGACGACCTTGGCCTCGACGAAGTCCGTCGGTGTGTCTTTGTAAGTCGTTGACCCTTCTGGCTTCTCGCCGCCTGCCAGCGCGACTGCTGCTTTCGCAGCGAACTCGGCCTGGGGTGGGATCGCCTTGTAGATCGTGGCGTACTGATCGCCTCTGAGGATGTTCTGCAGGCCGTCGACTTCAGCGTCCTGTCCTGTGATGACAGGCTTGACTTTGGCCTTCTTCGTGGCGGCGATGACTCCGCCGGCGGTGCCGTCGTTGGCTGAGTAGATGGCGATCGGGTCCTTGTCGGCAGTCTGCAGCTGACCTTCGACCCATTGGCGGGCGTCTCCCGGGTCCCAGTCAAGGGCATCGTGGCTTTCGGTGATGTCAGCACCGCCCTTCTTCAGGGTCTCCTCGGCGCCGGCTTTGAAGTCAGCGGCGTTCGGGTCCTTAGGATCACCGTTGACCATCCAGACCGGGCCCGACTTCGGGTCCTTGTCTTCGGCCTTGAGTCCGTCGAGGACGGCTTGTCCCTGGAGGTTGCCGATCTTCTTGTTGTCGAACGAGGTGTAGTAGTCCGCGTCTTTGAAGAACCGGTCGTATGCGATTACCGGGATCTTCTTGGCTTTGGCCTTCGACAGAGCCGAAGACACGGCCGAAGCGTCGACCGGGTCGAGGACGATCGCGTCGACGCCTTCGGTCACTGCTGCTTCGAACTGCTGTTGCTGCTGGGTCGCGTCCTGGTTGGCATTGCTGTATTTGACCTTCGCATCGGGATTGGCTTCCTTGACGTACTTCTCGAAGTTCGGCTTGTCCAAGGATTCGTAGCGAGTGGTCTTGGACTCAGGGAGCAGCAGTGCGATGGTGACTTCACCGTCTCCGCTCGAGGAACCGCCTCCGCTTTCCTCATTGCCTTGGCCCTTCTGACTCCCACAGCCGCTGAGCGCAAGAGCGCCGATAGCAACCGAGGCGCCGAGGACGGCGAACTTCTTACGGGACTGCAGGTTGTGCCTCATCGTGAACCTTTCAATCTTTCTGACAACGTTGTCAGGCTGATCAATATAATTCGCCGATCGGTGCCCGGTGTCAACTGTTTCGTCGAAAAATTATGTCCTGAGCGTCCCCGGAGAGTGCCCGCGGACGACACGCGAAGTACCTCCGCGGAGTAACTCCCGACAGCCTCACTTGCCCGGAGACTCTTCGCCGCTGCCGCGGGCGATCACATGCACAGGAACCTGGATCGAACCTCGATATGGATCACTTCCAGTCTCGACGTGGGCCGAATCCTGCAGGCGCCGGACCGCCTCGACTGCCATGGACCGCACGTCACGGTCGATGACGGTCACGTCCAACAGCCCTGCAGTCGGGAAATCGTCGATGCCCACCAGCGCCGGCCACTCATCGAGTCGCCGGCAGGCATCGATGGCCCCCTGGGTCAGGGTCGCGGACAAGGTGATAAGTCCGCTGGGGGCGCTGCGCGATCCCAACCACGCGGCGACGACGTTCTTCGCGCTGGCCAGATCGTGGGCGTCTTCCCTCATGTAGGCACGCCACCCGATATCCGAGCGTCCAGCGAAGGCCGATTGGATTCCGGCGAGCCTGGCGGTGGCGATGGGGCTGGTCGAATGGTCGCCGACGACGCCGAGACTGATGTGTCCGTGTTTGAGAAGTTGAGTGGCGGCCAGACGGCCGGCGAGCTCCTCATCACCGGCGATGAGGTCGACCCCGGGTCCAGCTGTCGAGGGGTCGAAGGACACGATCTGCATGTCAGCCGACACCGCATCGGTGTAGAACAGTGCGGCGTCAGGGTGGGATCGGATGACACAGATTCCGGTCATGTCATTGGCCAGGCACTCTTTGAGGAAGCCGCGTTCACGGTCGGCGTCGTCGGCGGTGACCGTCACGACCGGGCGCAGTCCGACCGTGCTCAGCTCGGCTTCCAATAGGGTGAAGAGACGAGCCTGGAACGGGTCATGCCCGTCGCTCATGACCACGCCGATATAGGGTGACCGGCCACCGGCGCGCAGGCGCCTGGCTGTGGAATTGAGGCGGAATCCGAGTTCGGCGGCGGCATCCTCGACCTTTTCGGCCGTGGACGTGGCCACATGCTTTTCGCCGTTGAGCACCCGAGATGCCGTTTTGATGCTGACTCCTGCACGCGAAGCGACCGTGGCCAGGGTGGGCCGATCGTTCTGCTTCGCCATGACCACACCTTTGAGTCGGGAATCCTACGGACCGCTTGCGGTCTGCGCGGAGGCGACCGATAGGAATGATGATAACCGCTGGCCGACGGAAGAACGCACAATGTTCGGCGATCAGGACTTACAGGGCAGGAAGATGTCACCAACCCCGGCGTCAGGCCGAGGCGTTGGCGATGCGCACAGCGAGGCCATCGAGGATGAGTTCGAGACCATCCACGAAGTCCGGGTCAGACTCGCCACCTGAGTTGGAGTCGCTTCCCACAGCCCCAGAAGCCAACATGGCCGAGGTGTACGGGAACTGCGCTGAGGCGACGACGCGGAAGAGGGCCTGTCCGTATTCGCGCTCACTCTCAGATTGAGCCTGGCCGGGCTCCCGTCCTTCCTTCAGCTCGTCCTGGAGCAGTGCTGACTGACGGACGAAGCCGCTGAGCAGAGTGAGTGCCGCCAGCTTCTCGTTCCAATCGAGTTCAGTTGAAGCCAATTGCGCGAATCCTCGTTCGAGCCAGGCGATCTGGTGTGGTCCGGATGGTGCTTGGTAGATGGGCACGCGGGGAAGCCATGGCCGACCTCGATACAGAGACCACAGGTCACGTGCCCACAGTCGCAGACCTTCACGCCACCCTGCTGCGAGCGACTCGGGTATCCGCGGTTGGCTTGCTGCGTCCATCATGAGCTGCAGCAGCTCGTGCTTGGAGCCGATGTGTCGATACAACGACATCGCTGTCACGTTCAACTCCTCGGCGACCTTGGGCAAGGTCGCGGCCTCCAGGCCGCCATGATCGGCAAGCTGAACAGCGGTGCTGACCACCGTCTCGACATCGAGAGTGGACTTGCGCCCTCGCTGCTGAGGAACCTCCGGCAGCCTCCAGAGTCGCCGGAAGAAGTCGGGCACCGCGCCGTCAGTCATAGAATCCACCTCTCTGTCAGTAGAGCAACAGTCTGACACACCATATAGTTTACTACATATAGTTTCTGTGTTAAATTCTGTTGCATGAATAGACAAACGGCTGCACAAGAGCCCATGAAGACCGGGCGAGTCCATGATGTCGATGCCCTCCGCGGGTTCGCCCTGCTGGGGATCTTCGTCGTCAACATCACGTTCATGGCCTCGGCCTATCCGGGCAACCTGGTCGATGATCCGACCTTCTCGACACCGATCGATGCAGCGGCCCGATTCCTTGTGGCCGCGCTGTTCTCAATGAAGTTCTACCTGCTCTTCTCATTCCTCTTCGGATACAGCTTCGTTCTGCAGATGGATGCGGCGAAACGCGCAGGCGCGGCGTTCGTGCCGCGAATGCTTCGCAGAGCGGTAGGCCTCTTCGTGATCGGAGTGGGGCACATCGTCCTGCTCTACGGTGGGGACGTTCTCACGACGTACGCAGTGGTCTGCCTCGTACTCTTGGCGATGCACCAGGTACGTGATCGGACTGCGCTGCTCACGACCGGAATCATCTATGGCTTCGTGACACTCTCTCTCGTCATCAGCGCCGCGTTCCTCGATCGCTCGATGTTCATGCCCAGTCACGACGAAGCACTCCTCGGGGCCGCAGCGCAGACCCAAGCTCTGCTCGGGTCGCTGGCCGACATCGTGGGGCAGCACGTGGCCGGCCTTGACCTCCTCGTCATTCAAGCGGTCTCCCTGCAAGGACCGACTGCACTGGCGATGTTCCTTTTGGGAATGGTTGCTGCCCGTCGGCGCCTGTTCTCTCAGGCGGGAGATCGGGCCACGCTTCTGCGACGGACTCAGGCGATCGGCTTCGCAGTCGGCCTCCCAGGCGGGGTGCTCTTCGCCGTTATGGGCGGTGACACCAACACCTGGGCCACCACAGTGAGCGTCGTGACCTCCCCATTCCTCACGGCCGCGTACGTTGCGACGCTGATCCGAATCATGCACGCGCCCTGGGGAGCATGGGTGCGCACAGCACTGGCACCAGTTGGGCGCATCGCGTTGACGAATTACTTGGGACAGTCGCTGGCTGGGATCGTGGTGTTCACAGGAGTTGGTCTCGGCCTTGCCGGGCAGATGTCCCCACCGGTTCTGATGGTCCTCGCCGTCGCCGTCTTCGCGGTCCAGACGTTGATCAGCGCCTGGTGGCTGAAGCGCCACCGATATGGTCCTGCTGAGTACGTCCTCCGGTGTTTCACCAACTGGAGCCGACCCGGTCGTGCGCTGGCCGACACAGCACGTGGCGTGGATGCTCGTCCTCAGCGGACTCCTCAAGAAGAACAGTGAAAACGGAGCATCTCCGCCGCCGAGGTGGGCGCTGGGTCCCAGCGTCCACCTCGGCGAGTGTGACCTTCGTTCAGATCAGCGCGCCACAGGGTTCCTCATCGTTCCTGCGTACAGCAGCGATTCGGCCTGGTTGCCGATGTCGACCATCTGCACGGTATTGCGCAGCTGCAGCCTGTTGAGGCACGAATGGGCAAACCGTTCGGCTCTCAGATCCACATCGTCTGCGAGCCCGCGGGCGAGTTCGGGATGTTCGGTCTCGTAACGATCGAGCACCTCGGCGACCAAGGACCAGAATTTCTGCGCACCCAGCACACTATCGGAATCGAGGATCCCGCCGAGGTGGCGCAGCACCCCGTCGAACATGTCCGTGAACACGGACAGGGCCTTCTCCTCCCCCGGGACCAGCGCTCGGATCCGCTCCACATCGTCGGGCAGATCACGCTGTCCGAGCACGGCAACTTCCTCGCCGATGTCCTTCATGAACGCGCCGGTCACAACGTGATCTTCGAGGATGAGGATCAGGTTCTCACCATGGGGCATGAACACCAGATCGTGGGCGAGCAAAGCGTGGACGAGCGGCTGCAGATAGGCCCGCAGGTACGAGCGCACCCAGTCCTCGGCCGTCAGGTTCGAGGCGCGGATGAGTTCGCTGACGTAGGCTACTCCCCTGTGGTCGCGGTGCAGCAGCGCTGCCATAGTGATGACCTTCTGACCAGGGGCGACGACGGTCAGCGGGTTCTCTCGCCACAGTGCCGCAAGCATCTTGCGATGAGGGTTCGTCTCCTGAGTGCGATGGTAGACATCGCCTGTGTAGCCGAGCGCAGTGCGTTCGCGCAGAACCCGGAATCCGGCCTCGCCGAAGGTGGAATCGGAGCCGACGAGCTCAGCGATCCAGTCGTTGATGGCCGGCGTATCGCGCATGTACTTCGGGGACAGTCCACGCAGGAACCCCATGTTCTGCACGGCCAAAGCAACCTTCACATACGGGGCATCTGCGCGGGAGTGATTGAAGAAGGTGCGCAGTGACTGCTGCGGCTGATGCTCATCGAGTCCAGCACCCAACGGCAACAGGTCACCGCGGGCGATATCGGCGGCGAAGGTGATCGCGAGCCGGTGATCGGCCTGCCACGGGTGGACCGGCAGCAGGTGGAAGTCTTCTGGATTGCGTCCCGCGGAGCGAATCCGTGAGTCGAAGAGTTCGCGCTCTGCGGCACTCAATGCCCAGTCGACATGTGCGGATTCGTCGAGTCCGGCACCCAGCGAGAGGTGGCTGTGTTCGCGGCTCGCCGCCACCCATTCGATGCGGGTGGTGCATCCGTTCTCCGGAGCCCACTTCCGGTAGTCGCTGAGGGAGAAGCCGATGCGGCCGTTGTTCGCGATGAACCCAGGATGGCCCTCGGTCATGGCCGCCTCTGTGGTTTGGAAGTCGGAGTTCAGGAGATCTGTGGAGTCCGGGCGGTTGCCCTTCCACGCCTCGGCGAGCTTGAAGGCGCTGCTGGCCAGGGTCGAGGCGAGTTCCTCAAGGTAGGTCGACATGAGATTCTCGGGGATGCCGAGGGCTTCCTGGAGTTCGACCACGAGTTCCTGCGCGTCGAGACCAAGCTCTGCGCCACCTCGGCGGCGGGTGATGCTGGCTTCGTCGATGACCCAGTGCTCGAGCGGCAGGACTCGGGCGGCGAACGTGTACGTGACGGCGTCAGCGTCCGTCGCTCCGGCGTCGTCGATCCGCAGCTCCCAAACGTCTGGCCCGGCATCCGGGCCGGTGGGCTGAGTTGGGGCAATGAGACGTTCGTGCGCGAACTCGGACAGAGCCTTGGCCACGAGGTGGCGTTGGGTCACGGCGAAGGTGTCTTCATTGAGGTGGGCGTACGTGGCAGGGGTGGCGGCGACCAGAGCGAGACGCTCGTCATCCGACAGGGCCTCCCCCACAGCGGTCCGCGAGTTGCGACTGCCCGCAGTATCGTTGCTGCCCGCTTTATTGAGCTTGCCCGCAGTATTGTTCCTGCCCGCAGTGTTGCGACCGTTCTCACCACGGTCGATGAGCGTCACCAGCTGACT
This sequence comes from Brevibacterium sp. FME37, assembly GCF_014897485.1. Classification (NCBI taxonomy): domain Bacteria; kingdom Bacillati; phylum Actinomycetota; class Actinomycetes; order Micrococcales; family Brevibacteriaceae; genus Brevibacterium; species Brevibacterium sp. FME37. The sequence continues at coordinate 26,857 of NZ_JABUYE010000024.1, read as the reverse complement.
GGCCTCGAAGTCCCCACGGGCACAGATGCTCACCAGCGCACGCTTCCTCCCCTCCCCCATCATGATGGTCGCCTCGCCCACTGGCTTGAAGCCGGCGGCCCGGTTCTTCTCGAGAATGGCGCTGTTGCGCACATCAGGTTCGACGATGACGCGGTGACCGCCTCGGCCACCGTTTTCGAATGGGCGCAGGCAGAAGTCGATGACCTCGGCCATGATCCGGTTGGTGAGTCCACGCGTGCCGTCGCCGTCGGGTGGGGCCACGAGCAGGTGCATTCCGATGTCGCCTGGCCCGCTGGGCACAACATCGTGTGGGATCAGCGTGGAGGGCACGTAGGTTTCGACGTAGAAGCAGTCGACGCCATCGACCGAGCCGACCCAGCCATTCTCATCGGCGGAATCCTGGATGCCGCCGAGGTAGTCGCGGACTTCGGACTCGTCGAGTTCGGTCATCTGCCAATAGTGAGCGCGCGGATGGCTCAGCCACACGTGGATGTTCTTGGCATCCCGGACCGGGTCTACGGCGCGGATGTCCACGGTGAGTGCGGAGCTGGCGGTTACGGGTGCGTCTGTCATGAGTTCGGTGGTCATACGTGTGTCATCTCCCTATCATCTGCGGGATGGGTATCGGAGTCAGCGTCGGAGTCGGAGAAGTCGAAGTGCGATTCGAAGTCCTCCCGCGTGCTCAGATTTGCGGTGTCTGCCGCCGCGGTGTCCGCAGCTGCATCGTCGAGGGCCCCGCTGTCGAGCGCGCCATCGTCAAGTGCCCCGTCGTCTGGGACGCCGAAGGTCTGGAACGCGATCGTCTTTTCGACCGGATACGGTTCGCGTCCGGTCACGTGTGAAAGCACGACCGATGCTCGCCAAGGCCCGAAGCCCAGATCCGGTGCGGTGACTCCGTGAGTGTGCTCTTCGCCGTTGAGGACGTGGATGGTGCCAGCGTCGTTGACCGTGTAGTGACGGCTGACGTCGAGGCGGCCCTTGGCATCCAAGCGCACCTCCTCGCCCAGCCCGTCAAGGAAGGCTGGAACTTGAGACTTATAGCCGGTGGCAGAGACGACCGATCCGCTGCGGCGGTCGAAGGTCTTGTCCAGTGAGGTGTTGCGGAAGCGCAGTGCATAGTCGCCGTTGTTCGCATCGCGTCCAGCGAAGATCAGTTCGGATTCGGCCAGCAGATTGGTGCGCAGCTTCCTGCCCCCGCGGCTGAGTCGGTAGAGGGTGTCGTGGATGTCGTCGACGAGCTCGGCGCTGATGCCCTTGTACAGGGTTCGCTGTTCGCGGCCGAGCTGTTCACGCAGGTCATCGGGCAAGGCACGGAAGTGGTCGGTGTACTCCGGGGACGTCATCTCCAGGGTCAGCTTCGTGTATTCCATCGGGAAGAAGCGCGGCGATCGCGTCACCCAGTCGAGCCGCACGTCACGGGCTTCGGCTTCCTCGATGAGGTCGCGGTAGATCTCAGCCGCGGACTGACCGCTGCCGACGATCGTGATGGATCCGCTCTCGAGCAGCGTCTCCCTGTGGTCGAGGTACTGCGAAGTGTGGATGACCGGACCGGCACCCTCTGTCTCAAGCTCAAGAAGGGCCTCGGGCAGGACCGGTGAAGTGCCGACCCCGAGGACCAGATTATGAGCACGGTAGGTTTCGGTCCTCACCGTCTGACGGGAACCATCGACCACCTCGGCGGTCACTGTGTAGATGCCATCGTCCTTGGTCACCGAGGTGACGGTGCGGTTCCAGCGCAGCGTCTCCAACTGGGCGGCGACCCACCGGCAATACTCGTCGAATTCGGCGCGCAGCGGGTAGAAGGATTCGCGGATGTAGAAGGGGTAGAGCCTGCCGTTGTCCTTGAGGAACTGGAGGAAGGAGAAGCGGGAGGTGGGATCGGCCATGGTCACCAGGTCGGCGAGGAACGGGACCTGGACCGTGGCGCCTTCGATCATCATGCCCGGATGCCAGCGGAACTCTGCGCGCTGGTCAAGGAACACGGCGTCGACATCGGGCAGCGGGTCAGACAAAGCTGCCAGTCCTAAGCCGAAGGGTCCGATGCCGATGCCGACGATGTCATGGACGTGTGTCTCGGATGTGCTCATGCTGCGCCTCCTTCGATCGTGGTGAATGCTCGCCCCTGGTCAGGTGGCGTGGTCTCCAAGTACCGGCCGGCGAGGATGCCGTGGCCGGTGGCGCGGACGAGATCGAGCACTGCGGTGATGTCATCGACCGTGGTGTCCGGGTTGAGGAGGGTGAGTTTGAGCCAGGGTGTGCCCTCGATCGTGGTGCGCGCGATCGCTGCGCGACCGGAGCGGAAAAGGACTCGGCGGATCATCGGCACCAGTTCATCGACCGTGGCCGCGTCGGCGGTCTCGGGTGCGAAGCGGAACAGAACCGTACTCAGGTCTGAGGCTCCCCGCACCTGGAAGTCGGGCTGCGCCTCGAGGAGTTCACGGACCTCGGCGGCCAGGTCGCACACGGTGTCGAGCAGCTCACCGATCTCACCGGCACCGCGGGCACGCAGCGTCGTCCACAGTTTCAGCGCGTCGAAGCGGCGAGTGGTCTGCAGCGACTTGTCGACCTGGTTCGGTTCGGCCTCCGCGCTGTACGCCTCGGCTTCCGGGTTGAGATAGTCCGCGTGGTGCAGGGTCGGCGCGAACAGTCCGAGATCGCGCACCAGCAGTGCGCTGGAGGACACCGGCTGGAAGAAGGTCTTGTGGAAGTCGATGGTCACCGAGGTGGCCCGGCCGATTCCCTCAAGCAGATGTTTGCGTCGTGGGGCCCACAGCAGTCCCCCGCCGTAAGCGGCGTCGACGTGCATCCACACGCCAACGTTCTCGCAGACCTCGGCGATAGCCGCCAGCGGGTCGATGACGCCGAGGTCGGTGGTTCCGGCCGTGGCGACGACGGCCATGACGATGCCGCCGGTGTCGTCGATGTCGCGCATCAGCTCGGCCAGCGCATCGGCGTCCATTCGACCGGCCTCATCGGTGTCCACGCTCACGACAGCTTCTGTGTCGAGTCCGAGGATGTGGGCGGCGCGGGAGATCGAGAAGTGGGTCTGGCTCGTCGTGAGAATCCGCAGCCTGGACAGAATGCTGCGGCGTGATGTCTCGCTGTGGCCGGGCTGGGTGCGGTCGACCGCCTGCGCCTGCTGTTCGCGCACGACGTTCTCGCGCACAACATTCTCGCGTGCCAGGAACAGTGCCTGCAGGTTCGACTGGGTGCCGCCAGAGGTGAAGATTCCGTCGCCGGCGTCGAATCCGACGTGCTGGCTGGCCCACTGCACCAGTCGCCGTTCCATCAGGGTGGCGACTTCGGATTGATCGTAGGTGTCGACGGAGGTATTGATCGCGGCGAGCATCGCCTCGGCCGCGACGGCGGGAACGGCGACGGGGCAGTTGAGGTGGGCGACGTAGCTGGGGTGGTGGAACCACACGGCGTTGCGAGCGTAGAGGCCATCGGCCTCGCGCAGGGCTGCGCTGTTTCCGATGCCCTGCCCGTCGAGGTCGAAGCCTGCGACTTCGGCTTCGAGGCTGGCTCGGTCATTCGCCGAGGTGGGTGTGTCGACACTGGTGAATCGTTTCGCGAGTACGTCGACGACATCATGCATGAGCTCGGCGTAGGCTTCGGCACTGTGGGATCCCAGCAGTGCGTCACCGGTGCCTGCCGAGGCTGAGTCGGTCGGTGCCTGCGCTGCGTCGGTCGGTGCCTGCGCTGCGTCGGTCAGAGGCGCGGCCTTGATCGATGCCTGAGCGTCAGGCCCAGGGACGTCAGAAACTGGGGTGTCAGAGAGCAGTGAAGTCATAGCGGTACGGTTGCCTCCTTCGGTTCACGGTCCGGTAAGGCCGGACTACATTAGGGAAACCTACCCTAAGGACAACGAGAAGCAAGGCAAGTCGCGCTGTAGTTTACCGACTACACAAGTAACCTCACCCAGGCCCCGACGGCACCCTCGTCAGCGCTCGCGCGGCCAAGCCCAGGATTGACAACAGGCGTATACGGCCCAGAAATTCGCGCGTGGCCTTCATCACATCAGGGCAATTCGTCTGACATCCTGAGACAACGAAAACGGCCGTAGTTCCTGCCCAGGAGGCAGGAGCTACGGCCGTTCGTATGGTCGAGAACTCTTATTTCACGACGTAGTTCGGGGCTTCGACGGTCATCTGAATGTCGTGCGGGTGGCTTTCCTTGAGGCCCGCGGTGGTCAGGCGGACGAACTTGCCCTTGGCCTTGAGGTCGTCGATGGTGGGAGCGCCGACATAGAACATCGACTGACGCAGACCACCGGTGAGCTGATGCGCGACCTGCTTGAGAGGTCCACGGTAGGCGACACGGCCCTCAATCCCCTCGGGGATGAGGTCCGTGTCGGTGTCGATATCGTCCTGGAAGTAGCGGTCCTTGGAGTAGGACTTGCCCTGACGTGGAGCCATGGCGCCCAGTGATCCCATGCCGCGGTAGGCCTTGTACTGCTTACCATTGATGAAGATGAGTTCGCCCGGCGATTCGCTGCAGCCGGCCAGCAAAGAGCCGAGCATCACGGTGTCGGCACCGGCGACCATGGCCTTGGCGATGTCACCCGAGTACTGCAGCCCACCATCGGCGATGACCGGAACACCGGCTGCGCGAGCCGCCTGAGCGGCCAAGTAGACGGCCGTGACCTGGGGGACGCCGACGCCTGCGACCACACGAGTGGTGCAGATCGAACCCGGTCCGACACCGACCTTGATGGCATCGGCTCCGGCATCGATGAGGGCCTGTGCGCCCTCCTTCGTGGCAACGTTTCCGCCGATGATCTGGACCTTGTCGAACGTCGGATCAGCCTTGATCTTCTTGATCATGTCGGTCACGCCGCGAGCATGTCCGTTGGCGGTGTCGACGACGAGAACGTCGACGCCAGCCTCGGCGAGAAGTGTCGCGCGTTCATAGGCATCGCCGTGGAATCCGACGGCCGCACCCACACGCAGACGCCCCTCGTCGTCCTTCGTGGCCAGCGGGTATTCCTCGGTCTTGACGAAGTCCTTGACAGTGATGAGGCCCTTGATGACGTCGTTCTCATCGACCAGGGGCAGCTTCTCGACCTTGTGCTCGGCCAGCAGCTCGAAGGCCTTCTCTGCAGAGACGCCGTCCGGGGCCGTGATCAACGGCATCCGGGTCATGGTCTCGGCCACGGTGCGGGTCGGGAATTCGCTGCGAGTGACGAAACGCAGGTCGCGGTTGGTCACGATGCCCAGCAGCACATTGTTCTCATCGACGACGGGCAGTCCGGAGATCCGGTACTTGCCGCAGATCTCGTCGAGTTCTTCCAGCGTCTTCTCGGGGGTGATCGTCAGCGGATCGTTGATCATCCCAGATTCGGAGCGCTTGACGTAGTCGACCTGCGCCGCCTGATCTTCCATCGACAGGTTGCGGTGGATGATGCCCAGTCCGCCGATACGGGCCATGGCGATGGCCATCCGCGATTCGGTCACGGTGTCCATGGCGGCCGAGACCAGGGGGATGTTGAGCTCGATCTCTCTGGTCAGACGTGTGGTAGTGGTGGCGTCAGAGGGGATGACATCGGTGTCACCGGGCAGGAGAAGGACATCGTCATACGTGAGCCCCGTCAATGAGAACGGATCGTTTGCGGCCTGTGTTTCCTGCTCGGGAATCCCCATGGGTACAGCCTTTCGACGCGGTGAGTACGGTGGCTCAATGCTATCGAAGACATACATCGCTTATCCAGCGTTTCAAATACCGAGCACTGTGAGACTGCCGACACCGGCACTCAGGAAAGTTCGCCGAGGTGGCTGTAACGTCGCGTAACCCGATCTCTCGCCGAGGTGGCCCTACTGTTCCGTCGTCAGCGGCCTTCGCCGACCGAGCGTGCCAGGTCGAGTGTCGAGGCTTCGGAGTCATCAAGGTGGATGCGCAGAAGGCCTTCGGCTCCATGTCGGTCCCCCGAGCGCATCTTCTCCAAGATGTCCCGGTGCGGGTTCGCCCAGTGGGAGTGGTATTTTCCGGGTTCCTTCGAGCGGGCGAATGTCGTTGAGAGGCGGGCCATGAGGTTGACGTAGAACTCGTCGAGCATAGGGGAGCCGAGCAGGCCGACGATGGCCTGGTGGAATGAAGCGGAGTGTTCCTGCGCGTCGGACCAGCTCTCATTGTTCGGAGCGTTCTCGGCCTTGACGACGGATGCTTCGACACGGTTCATCGCCTCGTCGGTGGCGTCCTGTGATTCTTGGACGGCTCGGATTTCGAAGACGCGTCGGGCCTGGTAGAGGTCTTTGAGTTCGTCGAGATCGAAGGTGCGGACGAAGAAGCCGCGGTTCGTCTCCTGAGTCAGCAGTCCGGCGTGACGGAGCAGGCTCAGGGATTCGCGTGCGGTGTTGCGCGAGACGTTGAATTCCTTCGCCAGCGCACCATCCCGGACCGGGCTGCCGGCAGGGTATTCGCCGGTCGTGATTCGGGACCGGACCAGGGCGACGATCGCCTCTGAGGTACATCCGGGTGCGTGTGGACTCATATCACCAGGCTACCGTGTCCCCGCCGTTCATGGGCAAAGTCACGCCTCCCCCAAGTTCAGTCTGGATTCGAAGCGCCGCGGGCGCTTGGTCAGCGGATCCTCGAACCCGATCGAAGCGGCCAGGAGCTGCAGCGGTGAGCTGAAATCGTAGGGGTCAGGAGAATTGTCGACGGGATAGACCGGGTCGCCGAGGATGGGCAGCCCGAGCGAGTTCATATGCACGCGCAGCTGGTGGGTCTTGCCCGTCAACGGTCGAAGTTCGTACTCGCGGACAGTCCCCGACTCGAACCCGACTTCGCGCTCGCGCAGCCGGTCGCGTTCACGCAGCAGGCTGATGTGACTGATTGCGTTGGGCTCGCCCTCGACTTCGAGAACCTGTCGGCCACCGCGAGGCTTGTACAGCCGCGATTCCTTGACGATGGGAAACTCCATGTCCTCGGGAGGCATCGGCGCCAGGGCACGATAGGTCTTATCGACCAACCGGTTTTGGAATAGGCTCTGATATCGGCCACGGGTCTCGGGGCGCTTCGACAGGATGAGCAGTCCGGCGGTGACACGGTCGAGACGGTGGATGGCCACGAGTTCGGGCTGGTTGAAATCCGTGCGAGCCCGGGTCACGACGCATTCGCGCACGAAGCGCCCGTTGGGAGTGCTCGCGAGGAAGTGCGGTTTGTCGATGACGAGCAGTTCCTCGTCTTCGAACACGACGGAGATCTCGAACGGAATGCGCTCTTCCGGCGGCACCGGGCGGTGGAAGAAGTAGAAGCCACCGGGCTCCACGGGATCGTCCCAGGTCACTGGTACTCCGACGCCATTGCGCATGTCTCCTGTGGTCAACAGGCTGCGACGGGCTTCGGGGGTAGCATCGGGGAACTCTTCCCCCAGCCACTGACCGATCGTGTCCGGGACCGGCAGATGGTTCTTGTCGTGCGTCGACTTTCCGCCGGGAGCGCGCAGCGAGGTCGCCGAGATTCCTTCGCGAGGCGGAAGCGGACTGCGGGGCATCGAATCAGTCTAGCTGTCGACGCGTTGTCGCACATGACCCCGATGTCGAGCATGGCCTGCGAAGACGTTCGTGGCCAACGATTCATTACACAGCCTCGCGTCTGCGAGAAATGCCGTGCGTATGCGAGAAATGCCGTGCGTATGCGAGCAATCAGGAGCGGACAGTTCTATGGTGGGAGACATGGACAATACCGAATTGACGGAAGAGTTCCTCCTCAACAAGGTCATCGCTCCAGTCGTTCTCGGCATGTTCGCCAACGACGAATGGGACGGCTACGGAATGAATCACGACCCGGCCGACTCACGAAAGTGGATCGTCAGGGTCGTCGCCAACTGGGAGACCGTCGACATCTCCCTCGAATACTCCGAGGGCATCGATTCGGTCGACGACCTCCAGCTGAAGCTCATCACCGAACTCCAAGCCTTCATCGACCGCTCGGAGTTCGGGCAGCGCCGCGACGAGGACTGGGCGCCCGACGAACACAACATTGCTCCTCCCAGCCTCAGACGTACCCCTCGTCCGAGCTTCCACGGACCGCCGGAGTGTGCGATGCGCATCCTCAGGATCCGCTCGCGCACCCTCCGCCTCGACCGGCGCCGCTGCCGATCCGCCCACCGCCGGGGCTGAGCCGACACACCTCAGCAGCCGACCCGGCCCAACCGCTGCCCAGCTTTGATGGTTGACTCAGGTCGATGGCCGACTCAGGCACGTTCGACGAGGAAGTCGATGTCGACGTCGCTGGGCAGGGCACCGTATTCCCGGCCCCGATTGGGACCCAGCCGTGCCGACGCGAACCCGGCGGCCACCTCGGTGGGGGCGGATTCGAAGAGGATCGTGGCCTGCATGAGCAGTGCCATCTTCTCCACCAGCACTCGTCCACTGCGCTGGACGCCTGCGAGCCTGGCAGGATCTCCGCTGGTCACAGCTTCGAGTGAACTTTGGAGGGAACCGGCGAGCGCCTCAAAGGCAGCATCGAAGTCCGGATGGCGGCCAAGCCCGGTTTCGAGGAAGCCGAGGAAGGCCTTCGCCGTCCGCGGCTCACGACCCAGGGCGCGCAGCACGTCGAGAACGATGACGTTGCCGGAGCCTTCCCACACGGCCATCACCGGCTGTTCACGGTACCGGCGGGCCAGCGGGAAGGCTTCGGTATACCCGTTTCCGCCCAGGCATTCGAGCGCTTCGTAGGCGTGCTCGGGTCCGCGTTTGCAGATCCAGTACTTGCCGACGGCTGTGGCCAATCGCCGGAAATCGGCCGCCTCCACGCTGTCATCGTCGTGGACGGAGGCCAGGTGCATGGCGGTGAAGGTGGCCGCTTCGGCTTCGAGCTGCAGATCGGCGATGACGGCGCGCATCAGCGGCGCTTCGATCAGCGTCGCCCCGAACGCGGCCCGTCCTCGAGCGTGCCAGGCGGCTTCTGCCACGGACTGGCGCATGCCCGCGGTGGAGCCGAGGATGCAGTCGAGCCGAGTTTGGGACACCATCTCGATGATCGTGCGCACGCCCTTGCCCGGCTGACCCAGCAGCCACCCGGCGGTGGATTCGAATTCGATCTCGGAGGAGGCGTTGGATTTGTTGCCCAGCTTGTCCTTGAGTCTCTGTATCCGCACCGTGTTGAGCTCGCCACCGGGCAGGATGCGCGGGACGATGAAGCAGCTCAGACCCTCCTCGAGGTGGGCGAGGACGAGGAAGGCATCGGACTGCGGGGCTGAGCAGAACCATTTGTGTCCGGTGATGAGGTAGCGGTCGCCGTCCTGGACCGCGCGGGTGGTGTTCGCACGTACGTCCGAGCCGCCCTGCTTCTCGGTCATCGCCATTCCGAAGGTGACCGCGCTCTTCTCAGCCGGGTCGATGCGCCTCGGGTCGTAGTCGTTCGCCGTGGCCTTCGGGACCCAGAAATCGGCCAAGGACGGGTCGGCCTGCAGCGACGGAATGACGGCATGAGTCATCGACACCGGGCAGGCGTGGCCGGGTTCGATCTGAGAGAACAGCATGAACCTGACGGCACGGTCCGCGCTCGCACCAGATCCGGGATAGCTCCAGGCGTGTGAGTGCGCGCCGCTGCGCAGTGCTTCGCCGATGATGCGGTGATAGGCGGGATGGAATTCGATCGCATCGATGCGGTTGCCCCACTCATCGTGGGTCTTCAGCTCCGGTCCGTGTTCGTTGGCCAAGCGCGCATCATTGATGAAGTCGGCGCTGCCGACGAGTTCACCGATGCGTTCGAGCTCGGGTGTCGACGCATGTGGGGCGTAGGCCTCCACGGCCTCGACGAGGGCCGTGTTGAGACTGTATTCGTTGATGTCCCGCCGAGGTTTCGCCTGGTTGAACACCGTGTGCGTGGTGGATGCGGCGGCTGTGGCGGATGAGCCGGCTTGAGTCGCTGGTGCGTGGGTCATTGTTCTCCTATGGCGGTGCGCGCGAATGTGGACAGTGCGGTGATGAGTGATTCGACCTCGGAGGCGCCTGGAGGAGCCCGGTCTGGATCGAGAAGGTCAACGAGGTTCTCGGAGATGGATCCGACCACGGACCTGGCCACCACCTCGGCGGGGACATCGACGGTGTACCGGTGGGTCAAGCCTTCGGCGATCACGGCTACGTACCCGCGCCGCAGTGCTCGGCGCTCGATCTGCACTGTGTCGGGGACCTCCTCGAACAGGAGCGCGTGAGCGAGGGTGCGGCCGGCAACCGCGCGGCGGATGAAGACATCGACGACCGAGCTGACAACGTCCGCCGCATTCGTCGACGCGGCGACAGCTGCCTCGATCACGGCGAGTTCGTGGCCAGCGGCTCGAGCAAACACGATCCCCAGCAGCTCGTCGCGGTTGTCGTAGTAGGTGTAGATGAGGCCGGCGCTGCACTCGGCCTTGCGTGCAACAGCGGCAATGCTCGCAGAGGCGAACCCGCCCGAGGCGATGACATGGTGGGTTGCGCGTTCGACCCGGGCCCGCCGCTGTTCGGCCTTGGCACGAGTTCTGGGAGTTTCGCGATAAGCCACGGCACCCCTTCCCCAAAGAAATGAATCATGGTTCAATTGTTGAAAGTATGGCACTCGTCACAAGGAGAAGCAATGAAGCTCGGTACTATGCTCGATTCCACCGTCCTGCGCGACCCGGATCACGAAGCTCTGGTCTATGGGGATGAGAGGTACACCTATGCCGAGCTTCGACACCACGCTCTCAAGGCGGCACGTGTGCTCGAGGACAACGGCATCGTGGCTGGTGACACCGTCGGAATCATGACGTTCAACGTACCCGGGTTCGTCTTCGCTGCCTTCGGCGCCTGGTATCTGGGAGCCATCGTCGTTCCGGTCAATCACAAGCTGCAGGCTCCTGAGGTCAAGTACACGATCGAGCATTCCGGTGCGAAGCTGGGCATCGTCAGCGCCGAGCTGGCCGAAACGGCGCGTGCGGGTGCCCCGGGCATCACCTGGTTGGAGACCGAATCCGCGGCGCCGGGCAGCTTCGACTCTCAGCTGGCGGCGGCCGAACCCGGCGAACCGGGTGATTTCACAGACGAACACGTGGCGCAGATCCTCTACACCTCGGGGACCACCAGCTCACCCAAGGGGTGCGTGCATTCGCACCGCAACATGTCCCAGGTCGCGACCCTGATCAACCTCAACATGGGTTATCGCAGCGACGACCGCTATCTCATCTGCATGCCGATCTGGCATTCGGCTCCGCTGAACATCAGCCTGCTCCCCACTATCCTCACCGGCGGCACGATCGTGCTCCAACGTGCGTTCCATCCGGTGGATTCGATGACGATCATCGCCGAGGAGAAGATCACCACCTTCTTCGGTCCGACCATCGCCTATGTTGCACCGGTGATGACGGCGAAGAAGCTCGGCCTCGACTTCGCAGACTATGACTTCTCCACCATCCGGCGTTGGAACTACGGCGGGTCCCCCATCGATCGGTCGACCGCGGCCATGCTCATCGAAGCCTATGGGACCGATCAGTTCTTCAACCTGTTCGGCATGAGCGAAATGGGACCCACCGGCTGCATGCTCAGGCCGGAGGACCAGTTGCGCAAGGCCGGTTCGGTCGGCCGAACGGCGATGGTCGGCAATGCGCTGCGCGTCGTCAAGGCCGACGGCGCAGAGGCCGGCCCCGGCGACACGGGCGAAATCTGGTTCGCTGGTGATACCCGCATGCGCGAATATCTCAACAACCCCGAGGCGACGAGGGCCGCTTTCGAAGGCGACTGGTACAAGACCGGCGATATCGCAACGCTTGACGAGGACGGCTACCTCTTCATCGTCGACCGCAGCAAGGACGTCATGATCGTCGGCGGAGAGAACGTCTACTCCCTCGAGGTGGAGGAGGCGATCATCGCTCACGAGCGGGTTGCCGATGTCGCAGTGGTGGCGAAGCCGGATGCCGAGTGGGGCGATCGAATCGTCGCATTCATCACCACCGCCGATGGCCGGCCCTTCGACGTCGAGGAGCTGCGTGACTATCTGGCTGACAAGCTCGCGCGGTACAAGCTGCCGCGCGAGGTCATCATCACCGAAGAGCTCCCCCGCAACCCTTCAGGCAAACTGCTCAAGCACAAACTCCGCAGCGAGGTCGCTGCCGGGTAGCGGCTGCCTCTGCCGAACGGGCGCGGTCACGGTATCGCCGGACACGCGCCCGCGGCCTCTGGCCGGATCGCGGCTCCTGTGGTGCACTTGGGTCATGAGCTTCGACGCGCAGCACATTTCGCAGACGATCCACCGAGACCCCTCAGACATCGCGGTCTTCGCCGGCAATCCGGCCAATCTTCCACAATGGGCAGCTGGCCTGAGCGAAGGCATTCGCAATGACGCCGGACGGTGGATCAGTGACTCGCCGATGGGTGAGGTCGAGGTCAGCTTCCGACCCGGCATCGAGTTCGGGATCCTCGACCACGACGTGATCTTCCCCGACGGCACCGCCGTGCACAATCCGCTGCGTGTGCTCCACAACGATGATGTCAGCGAAGTCGTCTTCACGGTCTACCGCCTCCCGAATGTCAGCGACGAGGAATTCGCCCGCGACACCGCTGCCGTGCAGAAGGACCTTGAACGACTCCGTGATGTCCTCGAAGGCTGACCGATCGGAGGCCTCCCAGCAGGCTGATTCCACCATGAGGTGGGGTCACAGGTTCATCAACGCCGCCATGCGCACCCTGTACTTCGGTCGCATCCGCGTCCTCGACCTCAGCGATGAGGACGCCGCAGGCAGCGCGAACCAGCGTCCGCGCCTCATCATCTCCAGTCACCGCAATGGTGCCATCGACGGCCATCAGGTGCTCGCCGCGTTCCCGCGGGCCCAGTTCCTCGTCTCGATCCAGCTCATCCGCAGCTGGTTCCTCCGCCTCTTCATCGCCGGCATCCCCGTCGTCCGCCCCAAGGATGTCGAGCGCTACAACCTCGACCCAGCATCGGTGGCCAGCCCGGTCGAAGCCGGCACTGCACACCTTCGCCGAGGCGGTGACCTCGGCATCTTCCCCGAATCCAGCAGCGAATGGGGCCACCGACCCCAGCCCTACAAATCGGGTGCCGCCCGCATCGCCTGCACCCTCATCGAGGAGAGCCTCGACCTCGAGATCATCCCGGTCGGCCTCTTCTATTCGACCCCTGACCGGTTCCGTTCCCGCGCCGAGGTGGTCCGCGGGAAATCGATCACGATTCCTGACCGCAATGGCCAGGATCGGTCCGTGTGGGAGGCCCAGGTCGCCTCGGCGCTGAAAGCGGCCCTCGATGACGTCTCGGTGAACTGCCCCGATGGGGCCACTTTCGAACGGATCCAGGCGGAGGCGCTCACCACCGCCCGACACACTGCGAGCGGATCGGCCACGTTCGCGCGGGCCTTCCTCGATCTGCAGAACGAAGCTGCGACTCCCCCGACCAGCTCCGTCACCAGCACAGATACCAGCACCGTTGCGGCACATGCAGCGACCGACACACACGTGGCTGACGATGGCCGTGGGGGTGTGAGTTCTGCCGTGAAGGTCCTGCGCTGGGTCGGCCTCACACTCATGTGGCTCTTCGCTCCGATACTCGGGGCGGCTGCTTTTGCCGGATCGCGCGCGGACGGTCGCAATACTGTCACACTCTTCCGCCTCCTCGGTGGCTTCGCAGCGGTTATGGTCTGGATACCGGTACTCATCGCTGCCGCGTTCTTCTGGCCCCTGGTCATCGGAATCGGCATCGTCAGCGCGGTCTGCGGCTGGCTGCTTCTTGGTCTCCGTCGCGTCCGTCTGTGACTCGGCCGTCCCCTGTCCCTTCGATATCCGCCCTCATCTGCGACATCTCTAGGAGCTCTCGTGACTCTCACTCTCGGCTTCACCGATCCCCTCGCCACCGAACTGGCGACCAGCGGCGGCAAGGGCGCCAGCCTCGCGAGGTCCGCGCAGAACCTGCCCGTGCCCGGCGGTTTCATCGTCACCGCCGAGGCCTACACCCAGTTCGTCGCACCTCTGCAGTCCCGAGTCACCGAGCTCATGGACACCCAGCACCCCGCCGAGGCGATCGGCGATCTCATCCGCAGCACCCCTGTCCCCGATTCGTGGCTTGCCGACTTCGCTGCAGCGGCCCAGGCTGCGGGCCTGAGCGATGAGGCTGTGGCAGTCCGCTCCTCAGGCACCATGGAGGATCTGCCCGGTGCGGCCTTCGCCGGACAGCACGACACCTACCTCGGCGTGCGAGGGACTAAGGCCATCGCAGAGGCGGTGCGAGACTGCTATGCCTCCCTGTGGAATCCGCATGCCTTCCGCTACCGCCAGCAGCTTGGTGTTGACCAGCTGGAGGCGAAGATGGCCGTTGTCGTCCAGCTCATGGTCGCGGTCAGCGCTGAGGAGGCTGCCGGGGTCGCGTTCTCCGTCGACCCGGTACGTGGAAACACGGACGAAGTCCTGATCAATGCTGCGTTCGGCCTGGGCGAGACCGTCGTTGGTGGGGAGGAACCGGTCGACGAATTCCGGATCGCCCGCGCCGACGGCACCCAGATCGCGTCCGAGATCGCGGACAAGCCGAAGGCTCTCGTGATGAGCGAACCGGCCGAACCTAGCGAACCGGACGGTCACGGCCATGCGAGGACGACGGTCATCCACCTCGGCGAGGATCAGCGTACTCGTCCTGCTCTGACGCCCGAGCAGGCCCAAGCAGTGGCGCAGCTGTCTGTGCGGGCCGAGGATCATTTCGGTTTCCCTCAGGACATCGAGTGGGCCTTCAGCGGTGATGACCTCTTCCTTCTGCAGTCCCGTCCGATCACCCGCGTCGCACCTCGGTGGACTAGAGATGAATCCGCGGAACGATTCCCCACCCCTGTGACGCCTCTGACCTGGGACCTCGTCGAGGCGGGGTTCCATTACTCGCTCAATCACAGCTTCGACCTCATGGGTCTGCCGCCGTTTGACGACAAATGGTTCGTGATGCGCGACTTCTACATCTATGGCAATCAGACGGCCGTCGACCTCTACGCTGGCCGGCTGCCGACGAAGATGCTCTCCAGCGTCGAAACCATCACCGAATCTCTGCCGGAGATCGCCTCGCAGTTCGGCTGGGTACAGGAACTGCCGGTGCGGTGGATGCGTGATCTCGACACGTACCTCATGGGCATCGGCAGGCTCTCCCACGAACCCTTGGAGGACAAGTCGCTGGCCCAGGTGTGGGACCATGTGATCGCCATCAGCGACCTCGGCACCGAGTATTTCCGCCCCAATATCGCGATCTCTCTGACGCAGCAGACTCTCTACGGTGCGCTCTCTCACATGCTCGAGATGGCCGTGGACAAGGAGACGGCGCAGCTCGTATTCGAGCGGCTGCTGGCATCGACGGAGACGAAGACCTCCCAGGTCAACGCCGAGCTCTGGGAGCTTTCACGCACTGTGCGCAGCAATCCCGAGCTGGTGTCGACGCTGCGCAGCAATACAGGAGAGGCGGGACTGGCGGTCCTCGATGATTTCCCTGCCTTCTTCGACGAGTTTGCGACCTTCCTGGCCAAGCACGGCCACCGTGAACTCGATTTCGACGCCTACCATCCGACCTGGGTCGAAGCCCCGCATATCGTCCTCGATCAGGTTCGCCTGCTGGCCGACCGCGAGACGAACGCCTCGGCGGACTCCGACTTGGAGCGCAAGATCCTGCAGGCTGAGACCGAGCGGGCCGTGATCAATGCCGCCCCGGAGAAGCTGCGCTATCTGGTCCAGGAGGTCATCTGACTGGCACGTGCATACACGGCTCTGGATGATCTGGAGCATTACCAGACCACCCGGCTGACCCTGCCGATGCGCCGGGCTCTGTGCGAGCTGGGTCGAAGGCTCGTCGACCAGGGTGTTCTCACCGATCCCATGGACGTCTACTTCATCAACTTCGAGCCTCTCGACGCAGCGATCCGTGACACGGAAGTCGGCACTGGGCGCGGTGATGGCCAGCTCTCCCCCGCCAAGGCGCTGGCGGGTCTGACTGGGATCGCCGAGAAGAACAAGGCCGGGTATCAGGAAGCGGTTGAGAGGACTCCCGAATGGGAGCACGGTCGTGCCTCCGAGGTCGGCGATGACACGGACGGTGACTTCATCAAGGGAACTGCCGGCAGCCCCGGCGAGGTCACGGGCGAAGTCTTCGTCGTCCACAGTCCCGAGGACTTCTCGTCCTTCCCGGATGGTGCGATTCTGGTCGCTCGGACCACGAACCCTGCATGGACCGCCCTGTTCTATCAGGCCAGCGGCATCATCACGGAAAGCGGCGGAGCACTCTCCCACGGCGCGGTCACGGCCCGTGAACTGGGCCTGCCCGCAGTCATGGCTATCCGGGATGCCACCAGCCGCTTCACCTCGGGCCAGACGGTGAACGTCAACGGCAGCAACGGCACGGTGACACCGAACTGAGACCCGCCTCGGCGAGCCCAGCATCACACCGCTTCGAGAGCCTCCACGGGGCTGATCGACGTTGCCGCGCGCGCCGGGGCACGACTGGCGGCGAGCACAGCCAGAAGCGAGCCGGCGACGACGGAGATGATTACCCACCAGGGCACGGACGGTGCGAAGATTCCGGTCAGCGGGGACAGCAGAGACAGCGCACCGATCCAGCCGAAGACGATGCCCAGAGGCACCGCGACCAGGCAGGCCGTCACGCTCAGCTGCATTCCTTCGGCCACAATCATGCGTCGCACCCGTCGCGGCGTCTGACCCAGCGCCATGAGCAGACCGATCTCCTGCGTGCGCTGTCGCACGGAGAGCATGAGTGCGTTGGCAACTCCGATGATGGCGATGATGACGGAGAAGAGGACCATCCCCAGGAAGAACAGCATCGTTTGGTCGATGATGGTCTTCAGCACAACTTCGAAGCCTCCCCACCCTTCGTCACCGAGCGATTCGGCGTACTCGAGCAGCTGGTCCCTGAACGTCGTCATGGCTGTGGCGAACATGACGATGAGAGTGATGCCGATGACGAGACCGATGACCGTGCGTGCATTGCGGGTGGGGTGACGAGCGATCGTAGAGGCGGCCAGGCGTGAGGTTGCGGTGCGGCCGAGCAGCCACCCGGTGAGCGCCTGCAGAGGTGGGAGGATCCAGGGGTTGCCGACGATGACGCCGACGAACGTCAGCATCGCACCGAGTGCAACGAGCAGCACCCCCGCAGCACTCACCGTGTTCCCACTGGCGGCGACGATGCCGCTGATGAGAAGGGTGATTCCCATGGACAGCAACATGAGTGCGCCCGTCAGTGCTCCCATCGATGCCCGCACGTCCTCTGGCCGGCGCTCGACCGCCTGCGAGGTGGCCTCGATCGGAGAGATGCCGGTGATGCGACGGGCCCCCAGGTACGCGGAGAACCAGGTCACGACGATGGTCGCGGCACCCGGCAGGAACATCATCGGAGTGAACAGCTTGGGCTCCTCGGTGATCCGAGCGCCGAGGTAGGCCGTCGTTGCCAGTGCGAGTGCAGTCGAGACGAGGACCGCACCGATGGCACTGGGGATCGAGACCAGCAGTCCCTCTACCGAGGCGGCTCGACGCAGCCGTGCAGAGGAGGCGCCGATGAGCCTCAGCAGCGCCAGCTGGCGGCTGCGACCGGCGATGATGATGGAGAAGGTATTGGCGATGACGATGCTCGAGACGAACAGTGCGATGAGGAAGAAGACCAGCCCCACCGTTGTGAGCAGACCTTGAGCCGTGTCCGATTCCGCGATGATCTTCGCTGAAGACATCCAGGCTGTGAGGATCTCGATGCCCTGCATGATGACAGTGCCGAAGAGGGCAGCGATGAAGACGACGAGGAAGCTGGGGGCGAACTGGCGCGGGTTGGTCCGGATCTCCCGCATCGGGTTCATCGGCGCCCTCCAGCCTCGACGGCCTCGGCCTGCGCGTCGAGATCGAGCATCGTCTGCGCGATCACTTCGGCACTGATCGTGTCATTGAGTTCGGAGACGGGCGTGCCGTCGGCGATGAACACGACGCGGTCGGCGTGGGCAGCCACAAGCGGATCATGGGTGACGAGGACAATCGACTGACCGAGCTCGCGAACGGCCTCGGACATGATGGCCATGACTTCACGCCCCGATCGGCCGTCGAGGTTGCCGGTCGGTTCGTCGGCGAAGAGGATGTCCGGTCGGGTGGCCAGAGCACGGGCGATGGCCGTGCGCTGCTGCTGTCCGCCAGAGATCTCACCGGGCCGATGCTTCAGCCGGTTGTCCAGGCCGAGTCGCTTGATGATGCTGGAGATCCAGGCACGCTCGTCGGCATTGGGTTTGCGGTCGTCGAGCTCGAAGGGCAGCAGAATGTTCTCCCTGACCGTGAGGGTCGGCACCAGGTTGAACGCTTGGAACACGAAACCGATCCGCCGCCGCCGCAAGGTGGTCAGGTCGTCCTCATGCAATCCGGTGATGTCCCGTTCGCCGATGTGCACCGTGCCCGAGCTCGGACGATCGAGTCCGGCGAGAACGTGCATGAGAGTGGATTTGCCCGAACCCGAGGGGCCCATGATGGCCGTCAGCCGGGCGGGAGCGATATCGAGAGACACCTGGTTGAGAGCGACCAGCGCCGCCCCATCGGGATCAAAGACCTTCGAGACATCACGAAGTTGAGCGATGGGCATCGGTGAAGCTGTCGTCATGGTGTCCCTACATTGTTGCGTAACACTGCCTCATCCAGACTAACGATCATCGACGGCAAGGAACATGGGTTCTGACTGACCAGTAGGTGTGAGCCGCCTGCATGCTCGGCCATCCGCGCAAGCCGCTGCCTTCGCGACCTGCGGATATGCCTAAGCGCTTCGGCGGGCTTCCAGATTGGGGTTATAGGTCAGATTGCAGGCATGAAAAACACGTGTGGCCCGGAACAAAACGTTCCGGGCCACACGTGTATCAGTTCAACGCACTCGCTGCGCGCCGATGAGAATCAGATGGGACTCAGTCCTCTTCTTCTTCCTTCTTCTCGACGACCAGTGTCTCAGTGGTGAGAACCAGTGCGGCGATCGAAGCGGCGTTGCGCAGTGCCGAGCGGGTGACCTTGACGGGGTCGATGATTCCAGCGCCGATGAGGTCGCCGTAGGAATCGGTGGCGGCGTTGTATCCCTGGCCCGACTCGAGGTCGGTCACCTTGGATACGACGACGTAGCCGTCCTGGCCAGCGTTCTCAGCGATCCAGCGCAGAGGCTGGACGACGCCGCGCTTGACGATGTCAGCACCGGTGGCTGCGTCTCCGCTCAGGCTCAGGTCGTTTCCGGCCAGAACCTTGGAGGCGTGGATCAGAGCTGATCCACCGCCGGCGACGACGCCCTCTTCGATGGCTGCACGGGTAGCCGACACTGCGTCTTCGACGCGGTGCTTGCGTTCCTTGAGCTCCACCTCGGTGGCGGCGCCGACCTTGATGACTGCGACACCACCGGAGAGCTTAGCCAAGCGCTCCTGCAGCTTCTCGCGGTCCCAATCGGAGTCGGTGTTGTCGATCTCGCTGCGGATCTGGGCAACCCGACCGTTGACGTCCTCATCGGAGCCAGCACCATCGATGATGGTGGTGTTGTCCTTGGTGACGGTGATCGTGCGGGCGTTGCCGAGCTCTTCCAGGGTGACCTGGTCGAGCTTCATGCCCATGTCCTGGGTGACGACCTGGCCACCGGTGAGGACGGCGAGGTCCTCGAGGATCGCCTTGCGGCGGTCGCCGAAGCCGGGAGCCTTGACGGCGGCAACGTTGATGATGCCGCGCAGCTTGTTGACGACCAGCGTCGACAGAGCTTCGCCTTCGATGTCCTCTGCCACGATGAACAGAGGCTTTCCGGCCTGCTGCACCTTCTCCAGCACAGGGAGGAGCTCCTGGATGTTGGAGATCTTGCCCTGGTTGATGAGGATGAGCGCGTCGGAGAGCACAGCTTCCTGGCGATCAGCATCGGTTACGAAGTGCGGCGAGAGGTAACCCTTGTCGAACTGCATTCCCTCGGTGATTTCGAGTTCAACAGATGCGGCCTGGGATTCGTCAATCGTGATGACGCCGTCCTTGCCCACCTTGTCGAAGGCGTCGGCAATGAGCTTGCCGATCTCTTCGGACTGAGCGGACAGGCCGGCGACGTGTGCGATCTCCGAGGAGTCGGCGACATCGCGGGCGATGGTTCCGAGTTCGGTGGAGACAGCCTCGACGGCAGCTTCGATTCCGCGCTTGAGGGCACCTGGTGCGGCGCCGGCGGCTACGTTGCGCAGACCTTCGTTGACGAAGGCCTGCGCCAGGACGGTCGCGGTGGTGGTTCCGTCACCGGCGATGTCGTTGGTCTTGGTGGCAACTTCCTTGGCCAACTGAGCGCCGAGGTTTTCGTATGGGTCGTCGACCTCGACCTCACGAGCGATGGTCACGCCATCGTTGGTGATTGTGGGTGCGCCCCACTTCTTGTCGAGAACAACGTTGCGGCCCTTGGGTCCCAGCGTCACCTTGACGGTGTCCGCGAGGATGTTCACACCCTTTTCGAGTGCACGACGGGCCTCGTCGTTGAATTCCAGATTCTTAGGCATTCGTCCTCCTGTCAGTGAAGTAGTTGTTCAGGGGATTCAGCCGATGACGGCGAGCACGTCACGAGCCGAGAGCACGAGGAACTCTTCTCCTGCGTACTTGACTTCGGTGCCGCCGAACTTGGAGTAGATGACCTTGTCGCCAATGGCCACGTCGACTGGGACGCGGTTTCCGTTGTCAGCAACGCGGCCTGGGCCCACTGCGACAACTTCGCCTTCCTGAGGCTTTTCCTTGGCGGTTTCGGGAATGACCAGACCACTGGCGGTAGTCTGCTCTGCTTCGACCTGACGGATGACAATCCGATCTTCGAGTGGCTTGATGGAGACCGACATATCGGGCCCTCTCCCTTCGCTGGGGTTCAATTCTTCTTTGAGTCAGACGGCGGCGTGTGCCATGATCCCCTCGTCGTCGCGGGTGCCGAGTGGATCGACCGTCTCATTAAAACTGGCACTCGCTGAGTGCTAGTGCTAATTCGACTTTAGAACGCTCTTAGCACTCGGTCAACTCGAGTGCCAAGGATTGTCCACGCTCTGGGCGAAACCCCAGGAAAGGTACCCGGAGGCGGTGCTGTAGGCGGCCCGAACGCGGCCCTGTCGGCGGCCCGGAGGCGGTGCTGTAGGCGGCCCGGAGGCGGCTCGAAGGTCATGCGGTTCCACATGCTGCGAGCACACTTCCAGCAGATCTCTAGCGCCACGTGAATGCGCAGTACGGACTCGGGAGATCAACTCCCGAGTCCGTACTGCGCATTGTCTAGTTCAGCTCATGTGCCGATCGCTTCAGATCAGCGATTGCGCTCTGAAATCAGGCGCACTGCCACTGCCCCCAGCCTTCTTGAGCCTGCAGCTTCTTGGCACGCTGGAACTGCTCCTGCGGGCTGGCGTCCGAGGGATTGCCGCTGCCGCCCATGGAGTGCCAGGTCTGAGGCAGGAACTGGAAGAGACCGAAGTGAGTGCCGTTCGAGGCCTTCGGGTCGAAGTTCGATTCGCACTCAACGACCGAGTACCACTTCGATCCCGGCCCACCGAGCATGTCCTTGATCTCCTGGGTGCTCATGTTGCCACTGCTGGAGCCCGAGTCACCGCCGCCGGTGCTCTTGTCACCATCGTCGGAGCCGCCCGAACCGTTGTCACCGGTTCCGGCATCCGATCCGCTGCTGGAATCGTCTGGCTTCTCAGCTGGAGCTTCCTTCTTCTTGGTGCCCTGGATGACGACCTTGGTCTTGGGCTCGGAGAGGACCTTCTCGCTCTTCTTCTCCTTCTTCACCTCATCGCCATTAACGGTCTTGACCTTGTAGGAGACCTGCTTCTGGCCTTCTTTGCCTTCGTCCTCGACCTTCGTCTCACCCACGTAGAGGGAGTCCGACTTCTTGGTCTCGGTCTTGGGCTTGATGGCCTGCTTTTCCTTGACGGTGTCGTTCTTCACACGGTTCACGGTGAGAACCTGGCCGTCGGAGACTTTGGAGCTGAGGGGGACGGACATGAAGTCGTCCTTGTCCAGCTTCAGCTTGGTTTCAGCGAGGGCTTCCTTGGCGGTGCCCGCTGCGGCCGAGACCTTGTGATCCTTGCCGTCGGCAACGATTGTGAGGTCCTTGGCGGTCGTCACATCGATGTCGTTGCCTTCATCTTTGAGCTTCTGATTCGGCTTCGCGCTGAGGTCGGCGCCCTTAGCGTCCACACCGAGGTCGGCCAATGCCTGACCAACAGTGTTCGCGTGCGTCACCTCGTCGCTCTTCTTGCCGTCCACAGACAGTGAAAGTTCCTTCGCGGTGTTGACGGTGATCGTCATATCCCGCGATATCTTCTTGTTCACGCCTGGTTTGATCTGATCGCGCTTCTCGATGTCGAGGTCGCGGCTGTCGAGGACATCCCCCACGGTGCCACCGAAGGTCCGAACTTCCTCGGACTGACCATTGACATCCAAGGTCACTGGCTTGTTCATGGTTACCACGGCGCCCGTGCCACCCACGAGTCCGGTAATCACAACCGCCTGTGCAGCAATCTGCACTTTGCGGTTCTTAAGAAAATCAATCACAAAAATATCCCTGGGGCAGAGGTCATCAACTCATCCACTGTAACCGATTCGTTACAAGTTACGCAAAACATTACAAACATGTAACGGCGAGGGCCCGTAAGCTGGCCCTCTGACCAGGACTTCCCCGTGTTTCCGGGCTTCGTCACAATCGTGACATTCGCCCTCCGAGGTGGCCAATCAAACGTCAGACTCACCCCCGCCGAGGTTGTCTTTCAGTCCCAGCAGCTGCAGTTCAGTCCCAGCTGCCGAGTGCGGTCTCTGCGTTCTTCCACACTGCCGCGCAGAGCTCGCCTTCATCCATACCGCGCACCTCGGCGAGTTTGCGTGCCGTGACTGCGGCCAAGTACGGACCGCCTGGCTTACCGCGATGCGGGTGCGGGGTGAGGAATGGAGCATCGGTCTCGGTCAGCAGCAGTTCAAGTGGTGCTGCAGCTGCGGCACGGCGGAGTTCATCCGCGTTCTTGAACGTGAGGTTCCCGGCAAACGACATAAAGTAACCGGCAGCGGCGCATTCCCGGGCCATCGACTCGTCGCCGGAAAAGCAGTGGAAGATGGTGACCTCGGGAGCACCTTCCTCCTTGAGGATGCGCAGCACATCGGCGTGGGCCTCACGATCGTGGATCTGCAGGGCCTTGCCCGTGCGTTTGGCGATCTCGATGTGAGCGCGGAAGGAGCGCTGCTGGTCGGCGACACCCTCTTCACCGGTGCGGAAGTAGTCGAGTCCGGTCTCCCCCACCACGCGCATGCGGTCGTTGGAGGTCACGAGTGACTCGATCTCGGTGAGTGCGTCGTCGAGCATTCCTCGCTCGGCCAACCTCGGCGCCTCGTTCGGGTGCAGTGCAGCACCGCCGAGCATCCACGAGCGACCATCTTGTGATTGCTGCGTGACCAGCTCGGTCGTCCACCGTGCGGCCGGGAGGTCGCAGCCGATCTGGACGATGCGCTGGACGCCCGCCGACTGGGCGGTGTCGAAGAAGAAGTCGAGGCTCGGGAACTCTTCGTCCTTGTCAGGCCTGACTTCGGGCTCGGGTTCGCCCGCACCCAAGGGCAGTCGCACACCCGTGCAGATGTCGAGATGCGTGTGGGTGTCGACGACCGGGTGGGCAAGTGGTTCAGGCACCGGAGGATAGGTTCCGGCGGCGCGTGAAGCCATTATTCGGTCTCCTCCACGAACTTTGGGAACACCGGGACCGGCTTAGGCAGTGGGGTGCCAGGCTCCAGTGGGAAGTCGATCGCGGCGAACGAACGAGGATCCACCTCGGCGGCATTGACACCGTTCTCGGCCGACGCCGCGGCCATCGGTGCGATTCCTGCCGCTGCGGCAGCGGCACCTGCGGCGACGCCGACTCCGGCACCTACGGTCACAGGGGCCATCGCCTCGGCGCCGGTACCGTTGTCCGTCGCCGTCGGAAGCACCTTCGCGCCGGCCCCACCAACACCTTCTTCGACGCCGAGGAGATCGAGGATCTGGCCGGCGGAATCGGGCATGACGGGCTGGATGAGGATCGAGATGATGCGCACGACCTCGATCGTCACCCACAGCACTGTGGCCATGCGATCCGGATCGGTCTTCTTCAGCTTCCAGGGTTCCTGGGCGGAGAAGTAGCGGTTGGCCTCGGACAGGACCTTCCAGCAGGCCTCGACGTAGAGGTGAAGTGCCTGGGTGTCGACGTGGCGCCGAGCGGTCTCGGGGACGGCGCGGGCCAACGCGAGGAGCGCTTCGTCTTCTTCAGTGAGGTCACCGGGCTGTGGAACCTGTGCGTCGCAGTTCTTCGCGATCATCGACAGCGAGCGCTGGGCGAGGTTGCCGTACTCGTTGGCGAGGTCGGAGTTCTTGCGGGTGATGATCGAGTCCTTCGTGTAGGACCCGTCATTGCCGTAGGAGAACTCGCGAAAGAGGAAGAAACGCAGGGTGTCGAGGCCGAATGCGTCGACGAGGTCGATGGGATCGACGACGTTGCCAACGGACTTCGACATCTTCTCACCGGCGTTGAAGAGGAAGCCGTGGGCGTGGACGCGCCCCGGCAGCTCGATGCCGGCGCTCATCAGGAACGCGGGCCAGTAGACGCTGTGGAAGCGGATGATGTCCTTGCCGATGATGTGCACGTCGGCGGGCCACCACTTGTCCAGGCGCTCCTGGTCATCGGGATATCCGGCGGCGGTGAGGTAGTTCGTCAGGGCGTCGATCCACACGTACATGACGTGCTTCTCGTTGCCGGGCACCGGCACACCCCAGTCGAAGGTGGTGCGCGAGACCGAGAGGTCCTTCAGGCCAGAGGCGACGAACGAAGCGACCTCGTTGCGGCGGGAGTCCGGGCCGAGGAATTCCGGGTGGGTCTCGTACAGGTCGAGCAGCTTGTCCTGGTACTTCGAGAGGCGGAAGAAGTAGGACTCCTCTTCCGTCCAGGTCACCTCGGTGCGGGTCTCGGTCGAGAGGCGGACGCCGTCGACGACCTCGGTCTCGTCCTGCGTGTAGAAAGCCTCGTCGCGGACGGAGTACCAGCCGGCGTAGGTGTCGAGGTAGATGTCGCCAGCCTCTTCGAGCTTGCGCCAGATCGCCTTGGACGCTTCGTAGTGGTCCTCGTCGGTGGTGCGGATGAAGCGGTCGAACGTGGAGCCGAGCGCGAGCTGGGTGTCGCGGAAGTTCTTCGCGTTGTCGTCGGCGAGCTGCTTGGGCGTGATGCCGAGCTTGTTCGCCGCCTGCAGCATCTTCAGACCATGCTCATCGGTGCCGGTTGCAAAGAACACCTCGTGATTGTCGAGGCGCTTGAACCGCGCGATCGTATCGGCCGCAATGTACTCATATGCGTGACCGATGTGGATGGCCCCATTGGGGTAAGCGATAGCTGTCGTCAAGTAATAACCCATAGGTCACACAGTCTAAGGGACGCCGCGGCGTGGGCACGCACGGGTGCGGAGGGTGGGAGAGGTGCGGAGCGAACCGTCGAGGTGGAAACGACTCAGGTTGCGGAACAGTACATAGGTTGCAACCCGTGTACTGTTCCGCAACCTGACTACTGGCGCGGACAGCTACTCCGGTTCCCAGACAATCGAGCACTTGAATCGTCAGGCGAGTGTTCAGACCACGAGCTTGTTGCAGCAAAATCCACGGAGCTCTGGCGCTTGGCTGAAAAGCTTGTGGGCGAAAGTACCGAGGCTGAGAATCTCATTGAACCTAAAGCGAACGACCTTGTACCCCATCGCCAACAACCGATTATGTTGGTGACTTTCCTTCTTCATTCGGTCGAATCCGGCATCTACGTACTTCTGGGTCCCGTCGACATAGAGCACCACTTTCGTCGCTCTGTGGAAGAAATCCAAGCGGGTCAGCAGCCGGTGGCCGTCGAAGATATCGATCTGCTGATTGAAGTCTCGTAAGCCCAGCTGGTGCAGGTTCAGAGAAGCACGGCTTTCCGCATAGCTTTCGGAAAAGGGGCTGATCGCTGAAGTGAGCGTTCGTGCTTGGATCTTCCCCGTTGCCAACCGTCCTATTGTCGGCGCGAACAGTTCATCCACAGCATCCGGAACTCGAGTCAGTGCATCTCTCGGATACCCGAAGCTGAAGATTGACTCTTCGTCGGAGCCGAACATATGTTCTCGAAGGACCTGCTCGAGTGCGACGAATCCGGAGGCCGGCCCCAGTATCCGGATCAGATCCACCGCCGTTCGCGCAGCTGTCGTCACTGCCAATCCGCTGACGATCTGTTTATCTGCACCCACTAGAGTCCGTCGCGATCGAATCAGCTCCCGACTGCTTGAATTGGCTTTCGGATGGCTCACCGTCACCGGGCCGTCGGTCACGTCGAACAATTTGATCTTGTGCAACCGAGCTGCTGAGACTCCGCAGATCACGTCATCGTTGCGATAGTGCGGATAGTGAAGAGTTCTCAAACGGGCAAGGTGGTCGAGATAGCGACGACGATGCGATTTCTCCTTATGCAGGCTCTGTTCGTGGTAGCGCATCCACTCACTGTCGGTTCCGAATACTGCTATCGCCGAGTGCTTTGGATCCTTACACTGCCTTATAACCGAATACACTCCTCGACAGATCTTCACCAGGCAGCAATTCTTCGCGCCTCTGATCAGTGTCGTGTTGACACCAGCGGCTGCGAGATCGTCGTAGCAAACAATGTTATACATGTCCGCATAATGTCCTCCGCACCGTTGCGATTACGAGCCTCGGACAACACCCTGTGCACAACTGGTCAGCGTCCACAGGCTGACTACGTCTAAGTCGACGGGTTGTCCCCAGGAGTCAGACTTGAGCCAATCGCACCTCGCCGGGAGTCTGCACGGAACTAGTCGATGACGCCTCAGGTTGCGGAACAATACATGGGTTGCAACCCATGTATTGTTCCGCAACCTGA
>NZ_JABUYE010000023.1:0-42295 GCF_014897485.1 Brevibacterium sp. FME37 | reverse complement strand
TAGCGACTCGCCTTGTTTGAAATTCATCGGCCTACACTCTCGTTTACGAAGAGCCGGATATGTTGGGAAAGCCACATTCTCTGACACAGTATGGGCCAGGCGCAGCCTGGCCCATACTCAGCGGACACACCCGGGAATTCCTCCATGCTTCAGAGAACTGCCGGGCCAGCGCGAATGACAACGAAGCCTCTGTCAGAGCTGAGAGCTGCCGGTGAAGCGGGAGTATGTACCCTCTGCCAGCGGCTCAATCCATGTGTTTCCGGGTCAGCGATCCGGTGTCAGCCTCAGCCCCGGTCTTAGCCTCGGTCTCGATCTCGGTCTCGCGGATCAGACGTTGGACGTCTTCATGGGTTTGCGCGTCTCCGTTGCTGATCGCCTCCACGACCTTCTCGTGCTGATGCTCTGTGACGACGGGGACCTCCTCACCGTTGCAGTCGACGATCTTCCCGTCCTTAACGGTGTCGCCCTCGGCAAGAAGCGCTTCATGGTTGATAAGGCGCTCAAGCTCGTCCTTGCGGATGACTCGACCGGTGCCCGCGACGAACACCGAGCGATCGGTGCGGTCCTTGCCCTTGACACCGATGTGATTGAAGACCAGGTTGAGCAGCACAGCCATGAGTGTGGCCGAGGAGATTCCCGAGTGGAGGATAATGCCGACCCATGATGGGAAGTCATTGTAGAAGTCTGGTTCGACGATCGGGATGATGCCGAATGCCAGGGCCACTGCGACGAGGATCATGTTGAGGTTGCCCTCATATTCGACCTTGGACAGGGTGCGGATGCCCGAGGCTGCGACGGTGCCGAAGAGGACGATGCCCGCACCGCCGAGAACAGGGGAGGGAATCGCGGCGACGACTCCACCCATGACGGGCAGCAGCCCAAGTGCGACGAGGATGGCGCCACCGGCGGTGACGACGTACCGGGATTTGACTCCGGTGATCGCTACGAGCCCGACGTTCTGGGCGAAGGCTGACTGGGTGAAGGAGTTGAAGATCGGTGACACTGCCGATGAGAGCATGTCCGCGCGCAGGCCGGAGGCGATCCGCTTGGAATCGACCTTGGAGTCGACGATCTCACCTACGGCAATGATGTCTGCGGTGGTCTCTGCGAAGATGACGATGGTGACGATGAACATCGAGACGATCGCTGGCACAGAGAAGGTGGGCAGACCGAAGGCGAAGGGCTGTGGGAACGCGAAGAAGCCATTGTCGAGGACGTTCGAGAAGTCCACCCAGCCGAAGATGGCACAGATGATTGTTCCCAGGACGATCGCCAAGAGGATCGAAAGACGGGAGATCGCTGCCACTGGGATTCGGCTGAGGACGAGGACGATGGCGAGGGTGCCGACGGCAATAAGGATATTGCGGACACTGCCATAGTCGGCTGCATCGGCGTTTCCGCCCATCGCCCATCCGGCGGCGACCGGCATGAGGGACAGTCCGATCGTCGTGATGACCGTACCCGTGACGACTGGTGGGAAGAATTTCACGATGAGGGCGAAGGCTGGTGCGACGAGGAGGCCGATGACCGAGGAGACGAGGACGGCACCGAAGACTTCCGGGAGTCCATCACCTCCGGCGAGGATCGACGTCATGGTGGCGACGCCGGCGAAGGACACGCCTTGGACCAGCGGCAGCTTCGAGCCGAAGAAGGGGACGCCCAATGACTGCAGGATGGTGGCCAGTCCGCCCATAAAGAGACATGATGCGATGAGCACGCTGATTCCGCTGCCGTCGAGGCCGGCGGCCCTGCCGATGATGAGGGGGACGGCGATGATGCCGCCGTACATGGTCAAAATGTGCTGAAGGCCGTATGCGAACGAGGTGCCGACTGGGAGTTTCTCGTCCTCTGGGCGGGTCGTGTCCGGCTGGCGCTCCTGTGCGCCTCGATTCTGGGGTGATTGCTGTGATACCGACATTTATCTCTCCGTTGAGTATTTTCCTGAGGTAGAACCTCGAGCCTCGTGCCCGGATGGTCGCCTGCAGGCGTTGGATCGGTTTCAATACTTCCACAATGTGGAAGTATATTTCCTTATAGTAAAATGCTAGGTGAAACTGGTAAGAGCAGTAACTCCGCTTCGTGATCTTGCGCACATCTTGAATTCGCTTTTCTCCCGGTGTCTCTTTCGGGGCAGCAGGATGCGCACGTGAGGTGCGTCACCCACGTAACATCGGTACAAGCATGCATCGGCGCTTTCCCCCGTCGGCCTCCTCGGGTTCTTCCGAACCGGGATCCAAGTCTTCTGCCGCGTCGTCGAGGGTCGACTTCATCTTGTCAATGTGACCCTGGAGCTTGCTGCTCAACTGGTCAACAACTTCAGCTGCCATCGCTTTGGCTATATTTCTGCCGGAGTCAGGCAGCCAGTGATCTTATCTTGGAGGCTGTTGAGCTCAGGAGACGAATCCGCAAGCTCTCTGAGACCGCCAGCCAGCTTGTCACGGTTGCTCACCGCCGTTGACCCAGCTACGGCAGAAGCAATTGTCAGCGCTAACCCCAACTTCTTTGCTCTGTCCAGCATGTAGCCGCCGAGTATCAAGCTTGTGAGTCTCATCTTGCCCTTCACCGGATACCTCCCATTATGTGCGCATACGCACAACTGTGATCGGGCCCTTGACCAAGGTGGGTCGACGTCGAAACGCCGCTTCGTTCGGAAAACGAGCACACCGTACCGCGGCAATGTTCGTGCAGAAAGTCTTTATCCGATGTGACGAAGGGGTTTCGAAAATGTCTCTGCCCGTCGCCCGCGGTGGCCGCAGATTCCTGACTGCGTCTGCCGCCTCCTGACATGTCGCGGAAAGCGAGAGCAACCTGCCCTCCTACTTAATGGTCGCTCCTTTCACCCCTGATCCGTCCAGGGGGTTCAGGGGTGACCCAGGAGGGCTTACGGATGTCCACTTAGAGCGTTATGGTGGTCATCTACTCCGGGATCCGGAGAGATTGGAGCAAGTTCATGGCAAAAACAGTCAATGTTCCCGAACCCCACGGATCAGAGAAGACGCAGAGAGAAAACGCTGAACAGGGTTTCGTCGCTCCCGCTGATCTGACAAAGAATCTGCAGAGTGTGCTGGTCGATTTCATCGCCCTGAGCCTTACCGCCAAACAAGCGCACTGGAATATCGTCGGCCCGAACTTCCGCGATCTCCATCTCAATCTCGACGAGGTGGTGAGCATCGCCCGCGCCGGGAGCGACACCATGGCCGAGAGAATGCGTGCTCTCCACGCTTCGCCTGACGGTCGGCCGGCTGTCGTAGCCGAGCAGACGCGTCTGCCCCAATTCCCCGAGGGTGAGATCACCACCCATGACGCCATCGACCACATGGTTAAGACCGTTGAGACGACGGTCGCAACGATGAGAAATTGTCACGATGAGGTCGACTCGACCGACCCGACGACAGCGGACCTCTTCCATGAGTACATGGCGCAACTCGAGCAGCAAGCATGGTTCATCAGTGCTGAGACTCGTACACCACAATAGGCCGGTAGTTTGAACTGGCTAGGCTCTCAGCCCCATCTGCTCACCCAGCAGGTGGGGCTTCTCAACGTTCGGGCACCACTCTCTCCCGACAACCGCGTCAGGAAAGAGCAGCAGTGTCGATGAGATGTTCGGCAATCGCCAGCGCCGAGGTGGCCCCGGGCGAGGGTGCATTCCGGACGAACATGGTGGCTCCCGCACGATCAATGACGAAGTCATCGACCAGGGTTCCGTCCCGGTTCATCGCCTGAGCTCGAATTCCACGGGTGGCTCGGTGACCGTCGGCTCCGTCGAGTGCGGGGACGTAGCGGGCCGCCTCGGCGACGAACTTCTCAATCGAAAGCACACCTGCGATCTCACGGGCGGCCGTGGCCATGTTGCCGGCAGCGAATCTCCAGAATCCTGAGTCGGTCGCTACGGCTAGGGAGTCGGGCACATTGAGGCCGAGCCCCGTGTAGCCTTCCCGGGAGAAAGAGAGGAAAGCGTTGGGTCCGATCATCAGTCCGCCGTCGATGCGGCGGGTCACGTGAACGCCGAGGAATGGGTACTTCGGGTCGGGGACCGGGTAGATGAGGCCGTTGACGACATCATTGAAACGCGGCTCGAGGATGAAGTACTGGCCGAAGAATGGCACCACGGACGGATTCCTGTCCTCGCCCGAACGTGCGGCCAGTCGGTCCGCTTGCAGTCCAGCGCAAGCGATGACCTGGTCATACTCCTGTGAGTCGACGTTCGCATGGACGATCGCGGTATTGCCCGCGACACCATTTCGCTGCTCGACTTTCTTCACTGCCGTGGAGAACCGAACTCGGCCACCGCTTTTACGGAAGTCGGCGACGAGAGCCTCAGTCAGACTTCGGTAGTCGATGATGCCGGTGTGAGGTGAGTGCAGCGCTGCCACACCTTGAGCGTTCGGTTCTACCTGGGCCAGACCGTCTCGATTGAGCAGTTCAACGTCAGGGACTCCGTTCGCCCGCGCCCGATCGTGGATTCCGCCCAGGCGCTTTACTTCGACGTCACTGGTCGCGACGACGACCTTTCCGCATTCTTCGAAGGCGACGTTGTATTCATGGGCGAAGTCGCGCAGCAGAGAGACACCTCACCGGCAGAGCCGAGCCTTGAGACTTCCGGGCTCGTAATAAAGACCGGCATGAACGACTCCAGAATTGTGGCCAGTCTGGTGCGCAGCGGGATGGTTCTCCTTCTCATACAGAGTGACGTCGGCACCCTCGTATCTACGTACCAGCCCACGAGCTACGGCGGAGCCGATGATTCCCGCGCCGATCACGGCGAAACGCTTCTTCACGCTCACACTTCAACCTCTTCGTCTGCTGTTGCGGCTACTGTGACCCTATTTCGGCCATGCGCACTGAGCAATCAGTCGGCTACCAGCGTTCTGTCAGCCGGCGGCGGTCCTACTCGGTCAAGAAATGGCCGCATTTCGTAGAGGTGCATCGCAGTCCGGTGTCGATCACAACAAGTTCGACATGATCGAAATACTTCGTTGCCCATCTTTAGTCACCACACAATGACCGCGATCCTCTGTTTTCACGAGAATTAGCACTTGCCGATATCCCCGCCAGGAGGGAATCACCCGCAGCTACTCCATCTGCAACCTAGCGCGTCTGACCTGGAGCAATATGATCTTTAAGCGACACTAAGAGCCCCCGCCCCCGAACGCCCATCTCCCCAAAGCTGGATGTCGGCTCGGACAAGAGACATTCTGGACTACAGAAACACCGCGATCTCTCAACAAGCTACCATTCCGTAAGTATAACGAGATTGTAACTTTACTAGTACTTTCGTGATTACTTTTTCGATACTCCGTAGTGTTGTGAGGGATCTGCCAGGAGACTGCCTGTTTCCATCCAGCGGATGTTCAAGTTCCGAACGAGTGGAGAACCATGAAGATGCTCCGAGGCCGGCGCACGACCGGTCGCAAAATAGCTGTGGGCAGCGTTGCTGCCGCCACAGCGATAGGGCTCACCCTGATGACAACGTCACCGGGTGCTGCCGAAGAACAGAACCCCAACGAAGACGCCGAGGCCTATGGCCAGCTCATCGACGCCTCACTGCTCAGCGCTGAAGCCGTCGAAGCGCTGTCTGCATACAGCAGCTCACCTTCGAGTGAAGAGGCGGATTCCACGCCTCTCAACCTCGAATTGCTGCAGACGCTCGGCCTTGAACTGCCCGGATTGGGAATCCCCCTGATCGGCGAAGAAGGCGGAGACGGCCTGCTGGACCTCGGCAATGCCGGAGCCCTCAACTCCTACGGTCATGCCCCGGCATACAACGAGGCCAAGGCCAGCGCGGGCGCCGTCGGCTCTGACGGCGCCCTCAACCTTGACGACATCAACAACGGTGAGTTCGGCAATGCCAAGGTTGATCTCACAGGTGTACTTGGTCAGCTCGGACTCGACGGCATCACCGACCAGATCGTCGATGAACTCAGCCTCGAACTCGGAGCGATCGCTTCGACGGCTGACACCGACGGTGAAACCGACAACTCCGAATACGTTGTTGCCGACGGTATTCTGACAGTCTCCAGCCCAGCTGTAGGCGATATTTCGGACGGACTCACCGAACTCGTCGACGGAACAGGGCAGACACTCGAAGATATTATCGGGGACGAAGGCCTTGTAAACGATCTTGCCGGCATCGGGATCGATATCGATGTACTACTCGCGGCAGTCGAAATCGGTGGAGAGAACACCACCGTGTCAGTCGAAGTCGGTGACGCACTGAATGGCATTGTTGAGAACATCATCAACGAAAAGCTTGAAGACAAATCCGGCATCGTTTCGGTCGACCTTGCAAATGGTGACATTCAGATCGATCTTGCAAAGGTCGTCGAAGGCGGAAACGGCGAGGACCTCAACGGCCTCGATCCGAACACGCAGGTTCTGACTTCAGACACCATCTCGAAGATCACAACCGCCGTGTCGGATGCTCTGGGCGCGCTCACCGGCAAAGTCACGGAGACCTTGACGGATGCGCTAAATGACGTTCGTCTTGTAATCGAACTTCCGGCGAACATCTCGGCACTCGGTCAAACAGTAAATGGAAAGGTCACTGTAGACGCCACGCTGGGTCAGCTTGCAGGCACGGACTCTACTAAGCCGACGATCACTACAGATCTCAAAATTAGCGTCGGACCCATCAACGTCGATGCCGGAGCAATCGTCAATGCGGTTACTACACCGCTAATTAACGCACTGCTGAATATCACCGAACCGCTCATCGGCGGAATCCTCACGGCAACCGTCGACGAACTCTCGGGCGCCGTCACCGGAATCGTCGATCCTCTGCTGGACAGCCTCGACCCTGTCTTCAACGCGCTCAACCAGGTCGTCGATCTGACGATCAACGAGCAGCCGACGCTGAAGGACCCTGCTCAGGAGAGCCAGGTCAAGGGCAACAACGGCCCCGGCTTCACTGTCAACGCAGTCAGCCTGGAACTCCTCCCGGCTGCTAATGCGATCGACATCAATCTGGCCTCTTCCTCGGTCCGCGCCACCGACGAAGCGCCTGAAGAACCAGGCGACGACGATGCGAACACCAATGCAGCAGCATCCGCCGCTGCCTCGGCAGACGCAGATGACGATTCCAACCCAGCCGCACAGGCCGCCTCAGAGGCCGCAGCCAACGACGACGCAACCGCGACGACGTCGGCAGCAGCCGAGGCGAATGCTGAAGCAGCCGCAGAAGCTGCAGCGACCGAAGACGCGTCTTCGGAAGCGTCCGCTGATTCGACGTCGGATGAGAACGCCTCATCGACAGCTGCGTCACAGGCGGCAGCACAGGCTGACAACACCGACGACACGAATGCAGAAGCATCCGCTGCCGCCGATGCTGATCCAGCTGCGGCCTCTGAAGCAGCCTCGACAGCTGACTCCTCGAACGAGGCTTCAGCTGAAGCAGCAGCAAGTGCCGACGCAGCGGCAGATCCTGACGCCGCAGCAGACCCAGATGCAGCAGCCGACCCGGACGCAGCAGCAGATCCAGATGCAGCTGCAGATCCAGACGCTGCAGCCGACCCGGACGCAGCTGCAGATCCAGACGCTGCAGCCGACCCGGACGCAGCTGCAGATCCGGATGCAGCAGCTGCAGACGATGCTGATGCGAATGTGAATGCTGCCGCTTCGGCCTCGGCTTCTGCCGACGCTGACGACAACAACAATGCCGTCGCACAGGCAGCCGCTCAGGCAGCAGCTGACGAAGATGCAAACAACACCGCATCGGCAGCAGCTGACGAAAACGCTGAAGCAGCCGCAGAATCCGCCGCCAACGAAGAAGCCTCCTCGGAGACTTCGACCGACGCGACCACGGAAACCAACGCTTCGGCACAGCAGGCCGCCAACGCAGCCGCCAACGCGGACAACTCG
Source organism: Brevibacterium sp. FME37 (assembly GCF_014897485.1). Lineage (NCBI taxonomy): Bacteria > Bacillati > Actinomycetota > Actinomycetes > Micrococcales > Brevibacteriaceae > Brevibacterium > Brevibacterium sp. FME37. The sequence continues at coordinate 34,438 of NZ_JABUYE010000023.1, read as the reverse complement.
GACTCCACCAACGCTGACACCTCAGCTGCGGCGGATGCCAACCCGGCCGCATCCGCAAGCGTTGCAGCGACAGCAGATTCGTCCAGCGAAGCATCGGCCTCGGCTGCTGCGAATGCTGACGACTCGACAGTCGCAGACGCCAGCGATGACACGACCGCCGATGTGAACGCCTCGGCATCCGCTTCTGCCTCTGCTTCTGCAGATGACGATGGTGACCCATCAGCACAGGCAGCCGCACAGGCCGCAGCTGACGAAGATGCAAACAACACCGCATCGGCAGCAGCTGACGAAAACGCTGAAGCAGCCGCAGAATCCGCCGCCAACGAAGAAGCCTCCTCGGAAGCCTCGACCGACGCGACCAAGGAAACCAACGCTTCGGCACAGGCGGCAGCCACCGCCGCAGCCGATGCAACCGATGAGGATTCTGCTAACGCTGACACCACCGCAGCCGCTGACGCCGATCCGGCAGCAGCAGCTTCGGCCGCAGCCAATGCTGACTCTTCAGCAGAAGCCTCGGCAGCAGCAGGAGCCAACGCTGACGCTGACCCTGAAGGTGCGGCATCGGCAAATGCTGATGGTGCAGAAGCCAATGCTTCATCGGACGACGATGCTGACAAGGCATCCGCTTCGGCGGATTCCGATCAGGCAGCCTCGGCCAGTGCCGGTGCGAGCACGAACGCCTCGGGCAGCAGCAACGGTGGAGACCTCCCACGGACAGGCGCCGACGGCGCTCTGACCATGGTCGGCTTCGCAGCGCTGCTCATCGCAGGTGGCGCAGCAGCAGTCTTCGCGACTCGCCGCTACCGTGCCTCGGCAGGTATGCACTGATACACAGGAGACTCAGCCACTGAGCTGAGCGTCTGAACGGCGGGGTCGGAGCGAAAGCTCCGGCCCCGCCGTTTTCCATTCATCTCGGACCTGCCACTGGTCCTCGCCACCGATAGCAACGGGTGAGATATGTTCCCAGCCTGAACGCGCAGGCATTACTCGCTGGTAATTACCGACACGCGCCTTGTGACAATTTCTTCATATTACGAACCGCGACAGCCCCTTTTGCCTCACGCCTGCGACTTCGTGCGTCCACTTTGACTCTCGCATGTTGAGATGGAAGGCCCCCTGTGCCTACAGGGCCAGGCGGAGCCACTTCACTGGATCGCCCGGCCACGACGGTGCCAGCACAGGACATCACAGCCACCGAGGCTCACGGACGGTTCGCTTTTTGTTCATTTTGTTCACCATCGACCGAGGTCAGGAAGCCCGTGTTACATTTCCGTTATATTTCACATTACTTTTCCATTATTCTCCAATGATCTTGTAGGGTGAAGTTCGTTCGGCCGGAAATCATCATGGCACCTTGTACGCAATTACCGTCGGCCGATCCTCACAAATGGAAGTGGAGAAGTATGAAGAAGCTCCGTAACGGGCAGCCGCCCGTACGTAAGGTTGCGGTCGGTGGCGTAGCCGCAGCCACCGCACTGGGTCTCACGGTTATGGTCACAGCGCCCGGCGCCGCAGCCATCAAGCAGGATCCGAACGAAGATGCTGAGGCTCTGGGCCAGCTGGTCCAGTCGGACATCCTCGACGAGCAGCTCGTCGATGCCGCTGGCGCATACAGCAGCTTCCCCAGTAACCCGAAGGAAGCCAAAACTCCCCTCAATGCTGAAGCACTGAACGCCATTGATCTGGATCTGGGCGACGGAGTCTCACTGCCAGTCATCAGCCAGCCCGGCGGCGAAGGCCTCCTCAAGCTCGGCGAGGCAGGAGCGCTCAACGCCTACGGCAATGCGCCGTCCGCTGACAGTGCCAAGGCCAGTGCCGGCGCAGTCGGCAAGGATGGCGCCCTCAACCTCGACGACGTCAACAACGGCGACTACGGCAACGCCGAGGTCGACCTCACTCAGGTGCTGGGCCAGGCTGGCCTCGACGGAGTCACCGACAGCATCGTTGACGAGCTCTCGCTGTCCCTGGGCGCAGTAGCGTCCACGGCGGAGGCAAACGGCTCCGAGGATCCCTCCTCGGAATACGTCGTGGCCGATGGCGTCATGACCGTCTCCAGCCCAGCAGTTGGCGGACTCTCCGACTCCCTCAACAAGATCGTCGACGGAGCCGGCGGCACTCTCGAAGACGCCATCGCCAAGGAAGGCCTCGCCGACAAACTGGGCAAGGCCGGCATCGACCTCAACACAGGCGTCGCCGACATCAGCCTCGGCGGCGAAGACACCACCGTCAACATCGAAACCAAGGACGCTCTCAACGGCGTCGTTGAGAACCTCGTCAACAAGAAGCTCGAAGACGAGGCTGGAATCGTCTCGATCGACCTCAAGAGCGGCGACATCAAGATCGACCTCGCCAAGGTGGTCAAGGGTGAAAACGGTGAGGACCTCAACGGCCTCGATCCCAACACTCAGGTGCTGACCTCCGAGACCATCGGAAAGATCACCGACGCCGTTGCCGATGCCCTCGGCGCACTCTCCGGCAAGTTCAACGACACCGTCAAGGACGCGCTCAACGACGTCCGTGTGGAGGTCTCCCTGCCGGCCAAGGCCACAGCAGCGGGTATCCCCGCAGCCGATGGCAAGGTCGACATCGACACGACCCTCGGACAGCTCGCCGGCAGCGGCGAAGGCGACCCGAAGATCACAACAGACCTCAAGCTCGCCGGAATCGACATCGGCACCCTGCTCAATGCGATCACCGATCCACTGCTGAAGCAGCTCCTGGCTGTCACCGAACCGATCATCGGCGGAGTCCTCGACTCCACAGCCGACTCGGTCTCCGGCGGACTCACCGACATCGTCGACCCGATCCTCTCCGGTCTCGACCCTGTCTTCGAGGGCCTCAACACGATCGTCGACCTGACGATCAATGAGCAGCCCACGAAGCGCGATCCAGCCGAAGACAGCAACGTCAAGGGCGCTGAAGAGGACGGCTTCACCGTCAACGCCGTCAGCCTCGAACTGCTGCCAGGCGTAGCTGCACCCGCCGCAGGTGCACCAGCACCCCAGGCTGCAGGAGCACTTGCTGACATCAACCTAGCTTCCTCCTCGGTCCGCGCGACAGATGCCGATGAGGCACCAGCCGATGATGCAGACGCTGATGACTCCGCTTCCGCCGATGCCGATGATTCGGATTCGGCTGACGCAGACGACTCCGCTTCGACCACGGCCGACGCAGATGACTCGGCAGCTGCCACCGCAGATGCTGATGACTCGGCTGCTGCCAACACTGATGTGAACGCTTCGGCGGACGCAGATGATTCGGCTTCGGCAACAAACGATGCCAACGCCTCGGCGACGGCGGATGCAGACAACTCGGCTGCTGCCACAGCAGACGCGGATGACTCCGCAGCTGCCACGGATGACGCCAATGCTGCTGCTGACAACAACGACGAGGCCAACGCCTCGGCGAATGCTGCCAACAACGCGAATGCCAACAATGATGCCAACGCCAGCAACGATGCAAACTCATCGGCTGCTGCTGACGGCAGCGATCTGCCCCGCACCGGTGCCAACGGCACCATGGCAATGGGTGGGCTCGCCGCTCTGCTCATCGCCGGTGGTGGAGTCGCGATCTACCTGACGCGCCGTCACCGTGCAGGCCTCTGAGACCTAGTCTCGTGACCGTCTGAACGGTTGTAACCGCTCGAAAGGCGGGGCCGGACTCCTCAACTCCGACCCCGCCTTTCGTCTGCCTGAAAGCTGGGATCGGCCCTCAGAGCATCTGCCCTCACGCAGACACAGCCTTACGTGCTTACAGCCCGCGTCCAGCCTCCCACGGCTCGTCCGAGGAACCGGTGATCAAGGCATTGACGGACATGGCCTGCGCATCGGTGAAGGAGGCAATGTAGTCCACGACCGCACGCGCCCGTCCCAGCCGGATGATCGCGGTGGCACCTTCCTCACCGAGGCTGTCCGGGTCCCTGTCGTAGAGCTCCTGGTATTCCTGTGTGGCCGCCTCCACGGAATCGAGCAGGCGCCGCGGAATCCGGGTCGCCTCGTCGGGATCGCGCAGCCATTCGTGGAACCGTTCGACCAGGGATGCGATGATCCGGGTCTGCCCACGCTGGTAGACGGCCAAGTCGGAGCGTTCAAGAACGAACCTCGAATGAACAAACTTCAGCACCACCACGTCATGCCAGGTGGCATCGGACAGGCGCACATGCCCACTGCGCACATGCGGTTGGGAATCGACGACGATGGAGGCCTTGAGCCGGTCGATCCACCTGCGCGTGAAGGCGGTGACAGCCCGATCAGCCTCCAGTCCCCCGTCATAGGGAACAGCCAACAAGCCCTCGACCAGATCCCGGTTGATGCGCTGGACGGACTGCCGGAACGCGTCCTCGTCGGCAATCCACGGGTCCTTGGCCTGAATGTGGCGCCACATCGACTCCAGAGCGTGGCCTGGCCGGCGCCGATCCAACTCCGTGTCGTGAAGTGCGCCGAGCTCGCGACAGTCGCTGAGCCACCGGCTCAACTCCGCCGACACACTCGTGTACTGAAGAACGTTGGAGCGGTAGAAATCGTCAAGATCATGCACCGCGTAGGCCACGTCATCGGCGACATCCATCACCGCACACTCAAGCGTCTGCTGATGCGCCACGATCCGCGGGAATGCAGACAGCGCGTCGTGCATCTCCGCGATCTCGGGCATGTACGCGGAGAACTTCATCGCTCCCTGCGAGGTTTCATCACCGACACCTCGGGGCATCTCGGCTGAACTCAGTCTCTGCTGCGTTGTCCAGTCGCTGCGCGCCCACGGGTATTTGAGCACTGCGGCCTTGACCGCCCGGGTGAGGTTGAGCCCACGTGCCGTGGCATCACAGCTGTCGAGCGCGGTGAGGATGCGGAAGGTCTGGGCATTGCCCTCGAACCCATCGGGCAGGTGCAGCACCGTGCGTGCCACCCGGTCGAGTTCCTTCTCGCCGAGGTGGCCGAACGGAGGGTGGCCCAGATCGTGGGCTGCGGCGGCAGCCTGGACCACCACCGGATCGCACCCACCCAACTCGGACAGCAGCGAGCGGGTACGCTCATCGGAGTTGTTCAGGGTGATGGCGATCGACCTGGCCACGGCCGAGACCTTGAGCGAATGGGTCAGCCGGTTGTGGATGACCGTGCCCGAACCGGCCTGCGGGATGACCTGGGTGACGGCGGCCAGCCGTGAGAAGAAGGGAGAGAATCGGATCCGTTCGATATCGACACGGAACTCGTCCTCGCCAGGTTGACCCGCCTCGGCGACGTCACGGGTCCGTCCACCGTCGTTGTGAAGTTTCAATCTCTCCGTCATGATGGCCCCCAGCCTACAGAATCGCGAACCCGACGCGGTGAAGCAGAACACGAACGTGTTCATCGAAATGGTCATCACCACCCAGGAAGCTGATCGTCAGGCAGCTGCGGGCCTGGGAGTGGGCAAGCGCACCCTGGACGACGGCACCGAGGAGAAGGTGCTCTGGGCACCGAACGGTCTGGCCGTGGCCAAGCCTGAACTCTGCTACTGGCTCGAACAGGAGCACAAAACACGCACCACCGTGTGAATTTCAGTCCTCGCGCTTGAAGGTGTTTCGCCCGGTGATCGCCAGCCAGATTCCCAGCACGGTCATGACCACGCTGGCGACGGCCATGACAACGTCGCCCACATTGGTGATGCCCTCGCTGCCCAGCACCGAGGCGACGGCGAATACTCCGGCGAGACCGAAGACGGCGAGCGCCACACCGGCAATTCTCAGCGTCCGTTGGCTGCGTCCGAACAGAAGGAAGAGCAGATAGGCGCCGAGGAGGCCCAGCGACCCGACGCCGGCGAAGGCTTTGAAGCTCTCTTTGCCAGGGTCGTCATCGGCAGTGACCAGGCAGAAGATTCCGAGTCCGCCGAGGAAGAGCACCGGCAGGCCAATGGTGAGGATGAAACTCTCGACGCTGGCGACGAAGGTGTGCAAGGGGTCGCGGGCCTCGGTGATGCTCACGGCCTCGGACTCAAGCGCCTTCAGATACCTTTTGAGCCTGCGTTCGTGTCGAACGTGGACGACGATCGTGAAGATCGGCCACGCGATGAACAGGAACGCTCCGAGCATGCCCACGCCCAGAGCGAGACCGGGCAGATTGTCGAGCAACATTCCGCAGAGGATGAAGAGAATTGCCCCGGGGTAGAACATGCAGACGATCTGGCCTTTGAACGTCACCCGGGCACCACGATCCTCTCATCCCCGCGGGCCTCGGCTGAGTGACCCACAGCCGACCGACCCTGGACAATAATAGCGGCTGACCGGGGCCGATGTTCGCCCCGAAAAGCCTTGAGACTTGCATCACAGTGGCGTAGCATCATGAGCATAGTAGGAGGTGAGTTCAGTGACTGGAGTCAACGAAGATTTCTATCAGCCCGGCACGCACCCGGGCGACATCATCGACGTCTGGGATGAAGAGGCCGGTGAGATGGTCAAGCACATGATCATCCTCGACGAATTCGGAAACGGCACAAAGACCCGTCCCCTCTACGACGACGAGAAAGAGGAAGCAGCGGAGTAGCCGCCCCTCACCACCAGGCGCGAACAGTCTCTGTGGGACCGTCCACCTCGGTGAAGCCCGCGTCGACGACGCTCACAGGCCGATGAGCTGTTGCCCACTCGGCCTTCGTCGGAGTCACCACGCGCAGGCTGAAACCGGATGCTCGCCACCGATCGCGAACCTCAGCGGGCATCTGCTCGTAGGCCAACTGTGCCCCATGTCCGCACTGAGCTGCAGCCTTCCCCGTCGTCAGCGTCACCAGTGGAGAGAGCTCGACCGTCACGACCGCCTCGGCGGCGGGGATCGAGGTGTGACCTTCGTCGGGGAACTCGGTGCCACCCACCTGAAGCTTCTTCAGCTCCTTCGGCAACGGTTCGACCGGCCCGGGTGGGAAAACGAGGGCTTCGGCTGGCCCGAAATCGTCCGTGCCTCCAAAGGTCACGTCCACGCACCCCATGGCTCGTGCGTCCTCGAGCTTCTGCCCATCACCTCGGCGGACGACCTTGCGGATCGCCCCGTCACGCCAGTATTCGACCGCTTCATGCCACTGCCCTTCAGGCTGTGAACGCGGATCGTCGAGGAAGGTCACGACTGCTCGGGCAGCGGCTTCGAGGACATCGATGTGGCGGGCGACGTTCGTCTTCGAGCGCCGGACCACGATCGGCAGGGACCACGGAATCTCATGGTCGGATTCGTGTCGGCGCATGTGCTCGGTCATGGAGCCAATCCTAACGAGGTCTGCTCACCTCCCGGCGAGACGGCCATCCAGCCCGGGCCGTCGCCGAGTAGCCTGGACCTGGGAGATTCTGTCGACGAAAGGCACTGACCATTTCAAGTACAACCCCTGCCGTCGACCTTACAGCGGCCATGCTGGCCACGATCCCCTCGGACATCGTCGATGCGATGTCCGTCCAGATGAAGGCCGTGCTCGCAGTCCAAGCCACGCGCGCCGACGCTTGCCGCCGAGCTGGGGAGGATGCCCTGCGTGCGATCACGCACACATCGGCAACACCTACCCGCTTCATTGAGTCCCGGGCGGAGTACCGAGCCGAGCGTTCCCACTGGAACGTGGGTGGTCCGACGATGGCCCGCACCGTCGACAGCACGATTCTCGCGGCCGGAGTCGACGTGCCCGTTCGGATCCACTATCCCAGCGCCGAGGCGGTCCTGCCGGTAATCGTGTTTCTCCACGGTGGCGGGTTCACCGTTGGTGACCTCGACACCCACGATCGAATCTTGCGCGTCCTCGCCGACTCCAGCGGGGCAGCCGTTGTCGGCGTCGACTATTCGCTCTCCCCCGAAGTGAAGTTCCCACAGGCGATTCATGAGAGTGCCGGTGTCATCGATCACCTTGTTCGCAACGGCAAGGACTTTGGGGTGGATGGCACTCGCCTCGCGATTGCCGGGGACTCGGCAGGTGCCATGCTCACGATAGGTTCAGCGCTGTTGCTGCGCGATGTTCCCGAGGACATTGGGGCAGAGCCTGAAAGCTTCTCCTCTGTGAAGGCACTGATGTCGTTCTATGGGGGCCACGGACTCACCGATTCGGCCAGCCGTCGGAATTTCGGCGGCAGCTGGGACGGCATGGGCACCGACGACCTCGGCAGCATAATGTCCGAGTACTTCGCTTCAGCCAAGGACGCGAAGTCACCCCTGTACCACCACCTCGACGCCGATCTTTCAGGACTGCCGCCGGTCTTCGTCGTCGCGGCCGGACTGGATCCGCTGCGTGATGACAGTCGCGCCCTGGCAACGCGACTGCGTCGAGCGGGCAATGACGTCGCCTACGAGGAGTACTCGCAGGTGCTGCATTCATTTCTGCATTTCGGCCGCACCCTCGACGACACCTCGGACGTGCTGACTAAGGCCGCACGATTCGCCGCCGACCGGCTCAGCCTACGAGAGCCTTGACGGCGAAGAACAGCACCGAGGGTGCCATGAGCAGGCCGAGTCCGGTGTAGAACGTCGAGGTCATGGCACCGTAAGGAACCAGGCGCTTGTCGGTCGCGGCCAAACCAGCGGTGACTCCGCTGGTGGTGCCGAGCAGGCCACCGAAGACGATGGCCGAACGAGGATTGTTCAGACCGATGTACTTGGCTACGAAGGGCGTGGCGACCATGGTCAGAACCGATTTCACCAGTCCCGCACCGACGCTGAGGGCAATCACTCCGCTGCCGGCTCCAAGCGCTGCACCGGTGACGGGTCCCACGATGTAGGTGGCCGTGCCTGCGCCGATGGTCGTCAGGTCAACGGGGTCGCGGTAGCCGAAGAACCAGGCGATCACGGCACCGATGACGAAGGACAGGACAACGCCGAGCACAAGCGCGATGATTCCGCCCAGACCCGACTTCTTCATCTCATCGAAGCTGGCACCGAAACCGGTGGCCACAATCGCTAGGTTGATGAGCATTCCGCCACCCATGAGTCCGACCCCGGAGAAGAGACTGAGGTCGGCCAGACCGTTCTCACCACCGGTGGCGACACCGCCGATGTAGGCGAGGACGAGGCCGAGGATGATGGCGATCGCAGAAGCCTGGAACTTCCCGCGGGTGAGCACCTTGGAGATGAGGATGGCCACGACCATGACAAGTCCGACAAGGGCGAAGGCAACGACGAGGTCATTGTCCTTCAGCGTGGCGAGCAGGGAATCCATCACTTCACCTCGGCGAACTCTTCGACGGGTTCATCAATGCCCGGCGTCTTCACACGGGCGAGCACCGGCACCAGGGCGAAGCTGGCGATCACGGCGGCGATGCCGGCCACGAGGGCGACGGGTCCTGCCGTGACTGCACCGACGACGTTCTGCGTGGCAGCCATCGCCACGACGATGGGAATGTACATCCCCGACCAGAATGAGATCCCCGAGGATGTCTCGGGCTTGAGCCGGCCTTTGCGAACAAGGAGGTTCGTAGACAGGATGAGCAGAAGCATGGCGATGCCGACGCCGCCGACATTCGCATCGACTCCGAGCAGATCACCCAGAAGGGTGCCGATCCATGTCCCGATCAGCAGGCTGCCCGACAACAGGGCTACGCCCAGAATAATCACTTTCAACCCCGCTCTTCGACTAGGTGCTGCGCCGTTCCGGCCGCAAACCTCGCAAAGCCTATACGACGAGGCCAGCAGGGTCACATCACCTGCTGAACCACCGGTGCGCAGGCGCTCTTGAAACCCGCCGATGCGGCCGTAGGCTCGACAACATGTATCCTGGTAGTACCTGCGAACCCGAATCCTGGGTTCCCTGCGTCGTCAGGACGCCTCGTCTCTGCAACCGTGAAGAATTCCGGTCGCATGATTCTGAAGCCGTTTTCTCTCGGCGAACGAGAACGCCAAACGGCGTTCCCCCACCTTGACCGGAAGCGGCTCCTGTCTCCACTCTGTGGTGCCAGTGCGTCTTCCGGCACGTCGAAGGGCCAATCCCATAGCTCCCTCACAGAACTCCAGCTCCACCCATACAGACACCGCACCAGTGACTTTCACCGAACTCGGCGTTCCCGATGTTCTGGCCGAAAGCCTGCGTGCAGAGGGCAAGGCCAACGCCTTCCCCATCCAGCAGGACACTCTTCCGGACACACTCGCTGGTCGCGACGTGCTGGGCCGCGGAAAGACCGGCTCCGGCAAGACTCTCGCCTTCGCAATCCCCATGGTCACGCGCCTGGCCGACCCTGAGGCATCTGCCTCGCGACGCGGTCGCTCTCCTCGAGGCCTGATCTTGGCTCCCACACGTGAGCTCGCCACCCAGATCACGAACGTGGTCGATCCGCTGGCTCGCGTCTACGGCATGACGACCACGACCATCTTCGGCGGCGTGAAGCAGAAGCGTCAGGAAGTCGCCCTGAATGCAGGAGTCGATATCGTCGTCGCCTGCCCGGGCCGACTCGAAGACCTGCTCCAGCAGGGCCTGGTCTCCTTGGACCAGATCGAAGTCACCGTCCTCGACGAGGCCGATCACATGGCGGACCTGGGCTTCCTGCCCGCCGTCACCCGCATCCTTGAGAAGACACCGGCCAACGGGCAGCGCATGTTCTTCTCCGCCACCCTGGACAACGATGTGAACAAGTTGGTGCGCCGCTTCCTTCACAATGAGGTGCTCCACTCCGTCGATGACCCCAACTCGCATGTCTCCGACATGACACACCACGTGTTCGAGGTCCCCGATGACAACAAGAACGAGCTGGTTCACCGCCTCGCTTCCGGCACCGGTCGACGCATCATGTTCACCCGCACCAAGCACCGGGCAAAACGCTTCGCCCGTCAGCTCACCGCCCAGGGAATTCCGGCCGTCGACCTGCACGGCAACCTGTCCCAGGGTGCACGAGACCGCAACCTCGCGGCCTTCAGTGAAGGTGACGTGAAGGTCCTCGTGGCCACAGACGTCGCCGCCCGCGGTGTCCACGTCGACTCCGTCGAACTCGTCGTCCACGTGGATCCTCCGACCGAACACAAGGCTTACCTGCACCGCTCCGGTCGCACGGCTCGCGCCGGCAGCTCAGGCGAGGTCGTGACGATCATGTTGCCAGACCAGCGCAGAGACACTCAGACGCTCCTGCGCAAGGCCGATATCAAGGTCAGCCCGCAGAAGGTCACTTCGGACTCCCCCGCCGTGACCGATCTGGTGGGTGAAGCAGCCGCCTTCGTCGATCCACAGATCGCCATCCAGGCCGCAGCAGAAAAGCAGAAGGCGGAGCAGACACAGGGCGGTCAGCGCTCATCCGGGCGTCGTCGCGGAGGTCGCAGTGGCAGAAGCCGCCGCGGAGGCGAATCGAATAGCGCGAACCAGTCGGGCGGCGGCAGCACCGGCGGCCGCAGCCAGGAAGGCCGTTCGCGTTCGAACGGTCAAGGCGGCCGAGGTGGAGAGGGCACCCGAGGCGGAGACAGCACCCGTGGCGGGCAGAGCACTCGCGGTGGACAGCGCGGCCAGGGTGGACAGAGCACCCGCAATGGGCAGAGTCCCCGTGGCGGCCGTTCTTCCGAGAGCACCCAAGGTGGACGTCGCAATGAGAGCCCTCGTGGTCGCAGCGAGAGCACTCGTGGCAGTCACCGCAATGAAAGCACTCGCACCGGCGGTGGCAACCGTCGCGCCGCCGAGAATCGGGGTACGAGCCCTGAGACTCGCAATCGCAACCGGGGCCAAGCTGTGTCCGGAGGCTCACGCGCGGTCTACTCGTCCAACTCCTGAGCAACTCGGCGTAGAACAGTAATGAACGGCCTTGCCCTAGTGAAATAGGGCAAGGCCGTTCATTGTCTATATCGAGAGCACCACCTCGGCGGCGGTGGAGAGCCGTCACTGAATGGATTCGAGCTCAGGCGGCTCCTGTCGCTGTCTTTCCGCCAATCCTGTTCGCCAACATGATCGGGATGATCGAGACGATCACGAGGAACGTGGCGATGACGTTGACGATCGGAGCCTGATTCGGTCGGAACATGTTGTCGAAGATCCAGATCGGCAGTGTCTGCACCCCGGTGCCGGCGGTGAACTGTGTGACGATGATCTCGTCGAAAGACAGACCGAAAGCCAGCAGACCACCGGCAAGCAGAGCACTGCGCAACTGCGGGAATGTGACCAGCCGGAACGTGGTGAAGCCGTCTGCCCCCAAATCCATTGCGGCATCCCGAAGGTTTCCGGAGAGCCTGCGCATGCGAGCGAACACGTTGTTGTAGATGGTGACGATACAGAATGTCGCATGTGCCGTGATCACGGTGAGAAGACCCAATTTCCAGCCGAGCATCGTCGTGAACGCATTGTTCAAGGCGATACCGGTGATGATGCCAGGAAGAGCGATCGGCAAGACGACAAGGAGATTCACGCCTTCCTTGCCGAAGAACTCGAACCGGTCAAGGGCCAAGGACGCCAGGGTGCCGAGGATGAGTGCGATGACTGTCGCACACGCGGCAACCAGGAGGCTGGTGCCCAAGGCCGAGAGCGCTCCGCTGTCGCTGAATGCTCTGATCCACCATTCGAAGGTGAAGGACTTCGGAGGCCACCCCAGCGACTGGCTGGAGTTGAACGAGTTGATGACGACGATGAACAACGGAATGTAGACGAAGGCCAGGACCGCACAGACGATGATGCTGAGAACGGCTTTGACCGGTAGAGGAATTCTCATGGTGTGTCCTAAAGGTTCTTCAGTGCGCCGGTGCGGCGAACAGCGGTCAGATAGATCAGGATGACCGCAATCGGAATGAATGCCGTGGCCGCTGCCAATGGCATGTTGCCACCGGTGCCGACGTTCGCGTAGATCAACGTTCCCAACAGCTGCTGCGACCCACCGACGATCTGCACCGCAATGTAGTCACCCAGAGTCAGTGAGAACGAGAATATGGAACCGGCGATGACCGAGGGCCAGACGAGCGGGATGATCACCGCAGTGAACGTTCGCCACCCCTTGGCCCCCAGGTCGCCTGCCGCTTCGATGAGACTGTCAGGGATCTTTTCGAAACCGGCATAGACCGGCATCACCACGTAGGGCAACCAGATGTAGGACATCGTAATGATTGTCGCGATGACTCCCAGCCCCGGCGAAACTCCGATCGAGTCGAGCAGACCGTGCGGTGAGACGATGGTCCTCCACGCGTAGGCCTTGACGAGGTACGCCGCCCACAGCGGCATGAGGAATGCGACAACCAGCGCCCCTCGCAGCCGTGGGCCGGCGACCTTCGACATGAAGTACCCGACGGGAAGAGCGATGAGGACATCGATGACCGTCACCGAGACGGCAATGATCAGGGTCCGCACGGTCACCGCCCGATACAGGGCCTCGGTGAATACCTCTTTGAAGTTGCCCAACGTCCAGTCCTGAACGACCTGACCGGTGAAGCTGTCGGTCGACCAGAACGCTGTGACGAGCAGTAAAAGCAGCGCAATGATGTAGATGAGAATGAGCCAGGCCAGCGGCGCCGCGAGAAGCACGGTCAACGACAATCGTCGATGCGAGCCGAAGAAGCTCGATAGACGTCGCCCGGCGGATCTCGGCGGAGGTTGGATACGGCTGTCGGTACTACTGGACTGGCTCATTCTTGATCACCCCTTGATCTGCTGCCACGCTTTGGTCCACGCGGCGTAATCGGTGCATTCGACGTCGGTGCGCCCGTCAAGGCACTCGGTGATAGGTGTGGTCCAGTACCAGATGCCTTCGGCGTACTTTTCGTCTCCGGCATGGTATGTATCGCAGAAGTCCGGATCTTCGGCTTCCTTGCACGCACCTGGGTTGTTCGGAGCTTCACCGAAGTACTCTGTTGCCGCTGCTGAACCCTTAGGGCTCGACATGTAGTCAAGCCACTTGTACGAACAGGTGGTGTGCTCGGAATCCGACGAGACCATCCAGGTATCGCTCCAGCCTGTGGTTCCCTCATCGGGGATGACGGAACCGAACTTCTTCGGGTCGAGTTCGTTCATCGTCACCTGCCAGCCGGTGCCTGCCACCACCGACCCGTTTTCGAAGCCCTGCAGAGACTTCAGATAATCCGACCAGTACTCGGCCACATTCGGGCTCTGTTTCTTGAGCAGTTCGACGGCCGCATCCAGCTGCTTCTCATCGAGCGAATACGGGTTCTTGATCCCCAACTCCGGATTGTGATCCATCAGGTAGACCGCGGCATCGGCGATGTAGATCGGCGAATCGTAGGCCGTGATCTTGCCCTTATTCTCGTCCGCCTTATCGAAGACGGCATCCCACGAGGTGGGGGCCTTCTTGAATTCCTTCTTGTTGTACATCAGAAGGTTCGCCCCATAACCGTGAGGAACGCCGTAACTTTTGCCATCGAGTGAGTTCCAGTCACGGTTCTTCAGGAAGTCGTAGACATTCTCATAGTTGGGAACGAGTTCGTTGTTGATCGGCTGCACGTCGCCTGCGGCGATGAGTCGCAGAGAGAGGTCACCGGAGGCGGCGACAACATCGATCCCACCCTGCTTCATGAGGTTGAACGCTTCATCACTCGTACCGTAGGTCTGCGCTTTCACACTGCAGCCTGTTTCCTTTTCGAAGGGAGTCACCCAATCCGCATCGGGGTCATTCGATCCGTCCTCCACATATCCCGGCCACGCCAGGAGTGAGACCTCTCCCTCGGCCTTGCCGAGTTCTTTGAGCTCTGTGGATTCGGCATCAGATTTGTCCCCGGAGGACGTTCCGCAACCGCTCATTGCGAACGTCAGGGCCAGCGCCGTAACGAGGGCCGCGCCTCCTTTGGCGCGTTTTGTCAGTGCCATCTTCACTGTTCTCCTTAATCAAGTGCGACGTGTGCCGCTGATTGTTCGTCCGTCCGGAGTTTCCGAACGTCAGAGTCGTTGAAATCGAGGTTCACCTGCTCGCCGAGGCTGCGGCTGGGTGAATCGGCAGGTTCGAGAATGGACACTTCGATGTCGTCGATATCGACGATCGTCCGATGGTTCGCACCGATGAACATCCGGTTGCGAACAGTCCCCGTCAGCCGTCCGGCATGTCCATTTCCTGCCGATGAGATGCGTAGATTCTCTGGTCGGATCGTGAACATTCCGCTTCGTCCCAGCAACCGCTGGGAGTGCTCTTCGTCGAAGAGGTTGGATGTTCCGACGAATGAGGCGACGAATTCCGTCGCCGGTGCACGGTAGAGATTCTCCGGTGTATCAATCTGTTGGATCTGTCCGTCGCTGAAGACGGCGATTCTGTCAGAGAGGGTCAGTGCCTCTTCCTGATCGTGGGTGACGAAGACGAAAGTGATGCCGAGGTTACGCTGCAGGTCTTTGAGTTCGACCTGCATCTGTTCGCGCAGCTTCTTATCGAGTGCACCCAAGGGTTCATCCAGCAGGAGAACCTTCGGATCCACGACAATGGCACGGGCGAGTGCAACACGCTGCCGTTGTCCGCCAGAGAGCTCACTGGGCCTGCGCTGTTCAAACGCGCCCAGCCTCATCCGATCCAGCGCTTCTCGCGCCAGTTTGCGGCGGCGAGACTTGGCCACCTTGCGGATGCGCAGACCGAACTCGACGTTTTCGATGACGTTGAGATGTGGGAAGAGCGCATAGTCCTGGAACACCGTGTTGACGTCTCGGTCGTAGGAGGCGAGTCGTTGAACCGGTTTGCCGGAAAGCTCAATCGTGCCGGCTGTCGGCTCATCGAAACCGGCGATCAACCTGAGCACTGTGGTCTTTCCGGAACCGGATGGACCGAGCATCGAGAAGAACTCTCCCTCTGCGATATCCAGATCGACTCCGTCGACGGCGGCGACATCACCAAACCGCCGTTCAACACCCCGGAGGGAGATCGCGGCTGCCGCGGTTGCTGTCATCGTTCGCTCCTCAAACCAAGTGATTGTGTCGTGAATCATATAAACACATGAAACCATATGTTTCAAGGTTTTTTCAGCTTCTACTCGGATACTGGACATATGGAAGATAGCCGTTCACACTCTGCGGTCACCGCGGCCATCTACGCCCCGATCGGCGAGAAAGCGCTGGTTTCCAGGATCCGGCAGCGCCTCGAAGACGCCATTGCGACGGGAGTCCTCGCCCCAGGTGACCGACTGCCCGGGGAGACGGCTCTGGCCTCGCGGTTTCGAGTTTCACTCGTCACCGTCCGAGAAGCACTCCAACATCTGCGCGCCACAAATCTGCTCTACACCAAGCAAGGACGCGGTGGCGGCAGCTTCGTCGCAGTCGATTCCAGCCATGCAAGTGCTTTGCTTGAACGACGCATCGCAGCCCTGTCACGCGCAGAGATCACCGACCTGGCAACCTACTATCGAACCATCGCCGATGGTGTGTTGCGGACGATTTCCGCCATGGGCCTCGAGCAGAATCTGGACGCCGTGCGCGAGACCTTTCGGCGTGCAGATCCTACTGACGGCGCTGAAGCTCGATCGGTTCAAGGTGGTTTGGATCTTCGCTTGGCAGGTGAGTCCCAATCAGTGCGTTTGGTTCACGAACAGATCCGAATCCAGAATGATTTCGGGGCACTTCTCTGGGTCGGATTGGACGACACAGACCTCCGCAGTTCGATCTTCTCTCTCAACAGGGCAATGCTTGATGAGATGATCTCAGGGCACACGGACGCCGCGATAACGGCCCGTGGGGAAGCTGTTACCATCTCACTGAGATGGCTGTTGTCCAGACGCAATGACGCACAAAGGCACGAACGTGAGAACAATCGCTGAAACACCTGAAATGACAAGGCTGATGGATGTCATCACCGCTTGGCATGCTCAAGTTCCAGAGACGATTGAGAGAATTTCAAGCGTCGCAATCGCGGCAATCTCCACCGATTCTCGGTCACTTGATGCACAGGTGGAGGAGGTCGTCTTCGACGTCCTCAACTCCACATGTAAGTTCGCCGGCGCCGGCATCGTCAGTGTCCATCCCACGGTGCTGGCCCGTTCACGGTCCCTGCTGTGGTGGGTGACGCAGCTCGAGAACAGTCGCGTGGAACCGCTGCCTCTTGATGCCGATCTGACCGAGCTCGGCACATATCAGGCCGGCCTCGAGGACATCGAGTGGTACCGGGTACCGGCAACCACGGGACGCCCTCATATGACTGGCCCCTTCGTCGATTACATGTGCACGGATCAGTTCGCGTTCACCTTCACCGTCCCTTTGGAGATATCCGGCGAGTTCTACGGGGTCGCAGGAATCGACATGACAGTCCGCAGCCTTGAGGAAGAGATCGAATCGCTGCTCGAAGACGTCAGTCCCGACGCGATCCTGCTGTCCAATACTGACCTGGTGGCCATCAGCCTGGATCCACAGTTCGCCACGGGCAGTCGACTCAAATCCAGGCAGCTCGAAGCCTATGACCTCACGCTCGTTCCCGGCACACTGCTGACGATCGCGGCACCTCGCTGAGAACTTTCCCCACGGAAGTACCGGGCCATTCCTGGGGCGTTACCTCACCGACGGCTACGTTGGCCCCAAGGGCGGCATCACCCGGTCTTCTCTACTTGGCTGTATACCGACTGATCATGCTATCCAGTGTCGAGGCAATATCTTCTCGACCCTTTTCGCGCGAGAAATTCAAATTCTCTGTGGCGAAGACGAGATCACTCTGGGACTTGATTCCCAGTGAATCCAGACGAGAGAGGTCAATGGTGTTGTCGAGCGTCTCGAATTTGTGCAGGACTCCAGACAGTTCCAAAGCAATTTTGGTGCGGAGGCATTTGCTGCATTCTCCGCAGTTGTAATCACCTTTTTTCTGAAAACAGATTCGGAGATGCTTTTGCGCCGACGGGTTATCGGAGATCTTTCGGGTCTTCTCGACCCGTGTGGCCTCCGCACCGTCATGAATTACCTTCAAATATTCTGTCGACCACAGCGGGTCGATCAGTGGATGACTCCCCCACGGATACTGGTCGGCATAGGAGTATGAGGCAGGAAAGTAGAAGCGCTTGTGGTGCGAGCTGAGCAACAGCACAAAGCCTGTGATTGCCGCACCGTGGGACATCTTTGACCATACGAGATGAGGGTTGAGGAAACGTCGAATATTTGACGCACCTTCGATGAGTGTCTTTTCCGCAGCAGCCGAAGCCGAATCCAGGTGGGTACTCATTCTGGCTCGGAGCTCAGTATCTTTCAGACGGACGTCAAAGCCATGAACGAAGAGAATGCTGGAAATTTTGTCGGCATGTTTGTCTAAAGTGTAGAAAGAGTCGACACCACCGGTGAAAGTAGAGAGCGTGCGTTGCTCAATTTGTCGTGGTATCGATTCTCGTGCTGTGGCATGGATTTGGGCACGCTGCATCTTCTTGGGATGCCACGAACAGTAGACGTCCTGGACGACCGTGCTATTTTCCAATAGCTGCCTGGAGACTGGTGCCTCAAGCTTGAGAGACTGTCCATTGGCCATAGCCAACAACAGGCCCACAGGAAATACCGCATCGGCCATCGCTTCTGGGGAGGGCGCGTAGGTTGCCGGTAACCGGAAGCGGAGAGTTCCTGAAGGGCTGATCCCCGAGATACGGGCTGTTACGACGACATCGTCGCCGTCGTGTACTAGCTCTGGGGTAAGAATTTTCACCATGAGAGAAGTTTACAAGAACGGGCTCCGAGTCACGTTCGCCCAAGCCGCCCAGACGTAGCTGAATACCGTTGGCTGCAGCCCCCTCAGAACTTCGGCACGTCGGCGATGAGCGTCCGCGTGTACTCATGCTTCGGGTTCTCCAAGACCTGAGCAGTCGGCCCATAGTCGACAATTGTGCCCTTGTTGAGTACGGCTAGGTTGTCAGCGATATGGCGTGAGAGCGCAATGTTGTGCGTCACGAACAGCATCGCCAGCTGGTGTTCCTCCCGCAAGGTTCGCAGCAGCCCGATGATCGAGGCCTGCACACTCACGTCGAGGGCTGAGGTGATCTCGTCACAGACCAGCACCGAGGGCTGGTTGACCAGTGCGCGGGCGATCGCGGCTCTCTGCCGCTCACCGCCGGACAGGTCACCGGGTCGACGGTGGAAGAAGCTGCGCCCCAAACGCACCGAGTCCAAGGCCTCTTCAACTTGTGCCTTCCGGGTCGCAGCACTGCCCTCACCACTCATCTCCAACGGCACGGTCAGTGACTGGCCGATAGATCTGCGTGGGTTGAGTGAGGAGAACGGGGACTGGAACACGTACTGGATGCCGACTCGCTGCTCGTTCGTCCGTTTCCGAGTCGACTTGGCCAGCTCCGTGCCGCGCAGCCGCACGGCACCGGAGTAGTCATCGTTGAGGCCGGCGATGCAGCGGGACAGAGTCGTCTTGCCCGATCCTGACTCGCCCAACAGCAACGTACAGTCGCCTGGTTCCAGGGTGAGGTTGATGCCGTCGAGGATCTGCGCCTTCCCATAGGCCAGCGCCACATCCGTGGTCTGCAGCAACGGTGCCGTCGCCGAGGTGGCTGTGCCCTCCGATTCCGGCTTCCCTGGAGAAACGAGAATATGTGTGGCTTTGGAATCGGGCTCTGGTTCCGCTGCCGCACCCTCGCCGATGGTCTTGCGGCCGGCAAGGTCTGGCACAGCGGACATGAGCATCTTCGTGTACTCGTGCTGAGGGTTCTCCAGCACAGCGGCCACCGGGCCCTCTTCGACGAGGTCACCGCGCAGCATCACGGCCACCCGATCGGAGATGTCCTTGATCACCGCGAGGTCGTGGGTGATGTAGAGGCCTGCGACATTGTTCGCCACCGTCATCTGGCGGATGGTGTCGAGGACGACGGCCTGCGTGGACACGTCGAGACCGGTCGTGGGTTCGTCGAGGATGAGCACATCGGGGTACATGGCAAAGGCCATGGCAATGCCGATGCGCTGCTGCTGACCGCCGGAGAGCTGGTGCGGCCAGCGCTTCTGATAGGCCTTGTCACCGGGGAGACCGACATCGACGAGCACCGCCGCCACACGTTCTGTGCGCTCGGCATCGTTGGCACCGAACTCGTGGATGTCGAGGACCTCACGGATCTGCTCTCCCACCCGCATTGCAGGGTTCAATGAGAGCGCAGGATCCTGTGGGATGTAGGCGATTCGGGACCCGCGCAGGGACCGCACGGCCACCTCGTCGAGTTCGACGACCTCGACGGCGGTGTCATCACCGCGCGGCCAGAGGCTCACGGACCCGGAGGAGAACTTCAGGCCTTCTCGGAAGTGTCCCATGCAGGCTAAGCCCGCTGTGGTCTTACCCGAGCCCGACTCCCCTACGAGGCCCAGGATCTCGCCGCGGCTCAGTGCGAAGTTCACTCCGTGGAGGATCTCACTGCCGGCAGTCGTGGCGATCTTCAGGTCTGAGACGCGCAGGACGATCTTCTCGTTGGGGACGTTGGCGTCATCGTGGTGGACGGTGGTTGTCTCGGTGGTCATCATGCCTCCACAGAAGTCGATGCGGTGGCCCTGGCGAAGGAGTCCGCGAGCAGGTTGGTGCCGATGGTCAGCAGCGCGATGGCAATCACCGGCAGCAGCACACCCCAGGGTTGGATGCTCAGCGCGATCCGGTTTTCGTTGATCATCAGCCCCCAGTCAGCCGCGGGCGGCTGCAGACCAAGCCCCAGGAATGACAGGGACGCGATGTAGCCGATGGAATAGGTCAGGCGCAGACCGGCCTCAACGCTGAGCGGACCGGTGATGTTGGGCAACAGCTCACGCAGCAAGACCTTCCACCGTGGCATCGCATACATCTCTGCGGCGAGGATGTAGTCCTCGGTGATGACGCCCAGCGTCGCCGACCTCGCGACGCGGGCGATGCGCGGGGCGTGGGTGATGCCGATGACGGTCACGAGCACCCAGCCCTGTGGACCCAGCACTGTGATCGCCAGCAGCGCGAACACGAGCTGCGGGATGGCGAGGATAACATCGTTGAGGCGCATGATGATCGCGTCGAAGGCGCCACCCACGTAGGCCGCGAGCATGCCGATGATCGCGCCAACGATCATACCCAGTGCCGTGGCGAGGACCGAGTAGACGATGAGCGTGAGCCCGCCGGCGAAGAACCGGGAGAGCACATCACGACCGAGGTTGTCCGAACCGAAGAGCCCGTGCGGGGTGAAGGGTTTGGCGACGAACTCGGTCGCGGTGTTGCCCGTCGCCCAGGGCAGCAACAGCGGCCCGCAGAATGCCAGCAGCAGCACGATGATGGTCAGCGTCAGACCGATCTTGCCTTGCTTCTGTGCCAACACGCGTTTGAAGAACGGGGTGTAGGTGGTCTGGGATTCCTTCGGCACCTCACCACCGTCGACTACGCTGCCTTTGAGCTCGTCGAGGTTATTCGTGTTCGTGCTCATGCTGCACTCCTCAGCTTCGGGTTGGTGAGGATGCCGACGACGTCGGCCGCCAGGTTCACCACGACGTAGACAGCGGCGACGAGCATGGAGATCGCCTGCACGACCTGCACGTCTCGGTAGGTCACCGCGTCGATGAGAGCTTGGCCGAGCCCTGGGTAGCGGAACAGGAACTCGACGACGACCACGCCACCGGCCAGCCACGCCAACTGGATCGCCACGACCTGCGCGACAGGTCCCAAAGCGTGGGGCACAGCATGGCGCATGATGACACGTGTTTCGGGAACACCTTTGAGGCGGGCCATCTCCACAAAACCGGAGTCGAGAACTTCGATCATCGTCGCGCGCATCATCCGCACAATGTAGGGAGTGACGACGAGGATGAGAGTCAGCGTAGGCAGGATCAGCTGCTCGGGCCTGTTCCACACGGGTTCGCCCGGCGGGGCCAGGGTCACGGCGGGCAGGATCTGGAACACCGAGGTGGCGAAGATTGCGATGAGCCCGATGCCGATGACGAACTCGGGCATGGCCGCGAGGACGAGGCTGACTCCGGTCAGGGCCTGATCGCGGCGGCCACCGCGGTGCAGTGCTGAGTACACGCCGAGGCCGATGCCAAGGGGCACGGAGATCACGGCAGCGGCGGCCATGAGGATGAAGGAGGCCCACACGCGGTCGCCCAGCAATGCTGCGACGGAACCGCCGCTGGCAGTCGAGGTGCCGAAGTCACCGACGAAGAGGCCACCCAACCAGGAGAAGTAACGTTGCCAAGCGGGTTGGTTGAGGCCCAGCTGTTCGTTGAGGGCGGCGATGCGCTCCGGAGTGGCCTGCTGGCCGAGGATGGCTCGGGCGGCGTCGCCGGGCAGCAGTAGTGTGGCGCCGAAGACGAGTAGGGAGACTGCAATGAGGATGAAGGCGGAGAAGATCAGCCTGCGTCCGATGACTTTTCCGAACATGTCACACCTGTCCTATCCATACGCGGTCGAATCGCCAGCCGCCCAGCGGACGTCCTGTGGCGTTCTTGACCAGCCCGCCGACGTACTTCTGGAAGGCATCGACCTGGTTGGCGAATCCCCAGATGATATAGCCGCCTTCGTCGTAGAGGATCTTCTGCAATTCGTGTTCGAGGTCGCGTCTCTTCTCGACCTTGGGAATGGCGCGGACCTTGTCGAAGATCTTGTTGAAGGCCGGCTGATCCCAGTGGGTCTCGTTGAATGGTGATTCCTCGATGCAGGAGGAGATGACCTGCGGCAGGAAGTCTCTGGTGTACCAGAAATCCTGAGCGAAATCCCATTGGAGGTATTCGTCGCCGAAGAACGTCGTTGCGTCGACTCGACGGATTTTGACTCGGATGCCGGCCTCAGCAGCCTGCTGAGCGAAGACCTGGGCCGACTCGACGGCACCGGATTGGATGGGCGCGGTGACCAGCTCGACATCGATTCCATCGGGGTAGCCCGCCTCGGCGAGGAGCTTTTTGGCTTTGGGAATGTCCTGCTTGCGCTGCGGGAACTCGGGGTAGTTCTCGCTCAGCGGGCCGAACATGTCGTTGCCGATGGTCCCGAAGCCAGACAGGACCTGTTCGATCATCTGCTCCCGGTCGACGACGAGGCGGAATGCCTGACGCACCTTGACATCGTCGAATGGTGCCTTGTCGACACGCATCGTAAACGGCAGCCACATGCCGGTCTCAGAATTGAGGATGGCCATGCGCTCATCGGCGTCGATGACCTCGACGAGGGCCAACGGGATCTGTGCGATCGCGTCGACCTGGGACGAGAGCAATGCGTTGATGAGCGCGTCCGAATCGTTGAAGTTCAGCAGCTGAACCTCATCGAGGTAGATCTTGTCGGCGTCGAAGTAGTGCTCGTTGGGCACGAGCACCGAGGACTGGGCCGCGGTGAACGACTTGAGCTTGAACGGACCGGAGCACACCGGGTCTGCAGGATCATAGCCTTCGGGCACGATGGCCGCAGTGTATTCGGCTACTGCGTCGTTGAATAGGCCGTTGGGCTCGGAGAGGTGGAATTCCACGGTCCGTTCATCCTTGGCGACGACTTTGTCGAGCATGGTGAAGTTCGCGGCTGCTGTCTTGGGATCGTCGGGGTCAGTGATCCTCTTGAAGGTGAAGATCACGTCATCCGGTGTGATCGGATTGCCGTTGGAGAACTTGACGCCCTTCTTGAGGGTGCAGGTCCAGACGGTGGCGTCGCCGTTGGATTCGAAGGACTCGGCAAGCAGCGGGACGACCTTCGAATCGTCGTCCCAGCCATAGAGGGCGTTGTACATGTTGATCACGCGGGCGATGTCGCCGTTGTTGACCGGGATGTGGGCGTCGACGGTGTCCGCGGAGTTGCCTCCGGTGACTCCCACGCGCAGGCTTCCGCCCTTGACTGGTTTCCCTGCGTCGGCGGCACCGACGGAGCTGCCGCCCCCACAGGCGCTCAAGCCCGCCAGTGCGGATATCGACAGCCCAGCCCCCAACGCTTGTCTTCGATTCGGTGTGCTCATGTGCCTTCTTCCTGCTGTGTCGTTTCGGGACGTCCGACTGCGGCGGCCCGTCCTGGCGTTTGGGGTGGGAGGTCATCGGCGAGGATGTGGGCGTTCAGGTAGTTCTCGAGCATGCACAGTGCTTCGTCGTCGGTAAGCGGCATCTGCTCGGTGCTGCGAGCCACGCCGAGTCCGTCGATGAAGATCGACAGGGATTTGACGATGAGGGCGGTGTCGCCGGTGCGGATCGTGCCGTCACGTTGGCCGGCGAAGACGACTCCGGTCATCATCTCCAGCCATTCGCCGTAGACACCGGCGAGGTTGGCCCGTGCGTCCTCATCGGTGGAGGCGAGCGCCCAGCTCTGCATCCAGATCGACCACACACGCCGGATGCGCACATCGACGCCCGCGTGCATGCGTGCGAAGCGGCGCAGCACAGAGACCGGGTCGGAGGGTTCGTTGAGTTCCCGGGTCCGGCCGATGACGTCGAGCGAGTGGCGCAGGGCCGCTTGCAGGAGCTGGTTCTTCGCACGGAAGTGGTAGTTCACCGCCGAGGCGGTCAGTCCGCTGGCGCGAGCGACGTCCTCGGTACGGACCTTGTCGATGCCACGGTCGGCGTAGAGCTCCCATGCGGCTGCGATGATCTTCGCCCGGTTGCGGGTTCCCTTCGACATCCACGGCTTTTCGACCGCGGGAGCAGACGTCTCCTCACAGGCATCGGGCACCGAGTCCACTGTCAGAGCTTCCGCCGCTTTGGCTGCCGCCGGTCGAGCTTCGGAGACCAAATCTCGCCGAGGCGGCCGCGTCTTTCGCCCGGTCGTGAGCCAATCGGTGGTGACGTCGGTCAGTTCCGCGATGTGTGAGATCTCTTCGACCCGGAACTTCCGTATGCCGGCGAGGGATTTCGAGAGTTTGCTCGCGTCGAGCCCGATGTGCCGGGCAACCTCACTGTGGTTGATCCCGGCCGCTTTGATGGCACTGCGGACACGGGCCACCAGGGCCCTCTGTGTGCTGTGCGCACCCTCGCTCGTCGTGACCACCACTACAGTGTGCACAGAAGTTGCGATTTCAGCAAGACTTACAGGGGCTTTGGGCAGTATTTCTCGACGAGGAACTCCACCCAAACCGACAGACACCCACATTCGACCCCACCCCGGATGAACAGTTGATGAAGATTGCGGTAACCTGGATTGTCGGCGATAACCGACCCAGAAGATCACAGGCGTCGGAGTTTTACACGTTCAAAGAGCAAAGGTAACTGTGTCCATTTTCCTCACACCGTTACGCACCGGCCGGTTCGTCTCTCAGAAGCTGAACGATGCGGTGCACATTGCGGCCCTCCGGAAGAAACTCCGTCAGGAACCTGCCTTCCTTCCGCCGTATGACGGACCTTTCGATGTCTTACTCAACTTCCCTGACAGCACGATCAATCTCTACCAGGTTCGACAATGGTACGGACCCCTCGAACATCTCGCACAACGGTTGAAAGTCGGGATTCTCTGTTATCACCCCGAAACGGCCAGACAGATCTCTGAAGAGACCAGTCTCAAAATCATTCTGACCCCGGGCTATATAGACCTGTCCGAAGTAGAGGATGTGCTCCGGCCCAAAGTGATCCTGTACCCGAACCAGAACTACGCGAACTACCGAATTCTGGGACTGGAGTCCTCCGAGCATGTCTTCATCTGTCACGGAGAGTCCGACAAGATCTATATGGCGTCGAATTGGATCAAGATCTTCAACTATTTCTTCATCGCTGGCCAGGCTTCACGGGATCGACTGACTCGTCATGTGCGCAACTACGATGTCGACGATCGAACCATCATGATCGGCCGACCGCAG
Source organism: Brevibacterium sp. FME37 (assembly GCF_014897485.1). Taxonomy (NCBI): domain Bacteria; kingdom Bacillati; phylum Actinomycetota; class Actinomycetes; order Micrococcales; family Brevibacteriaceae; genus Brevibacterium; species Brevibacterium sp. FME37. The sequence continues at coordinate 8,921 of NZ_JABUYE010000023.1, read as the reverse complement.
ATCGACATCCCCCAACCTGCTCCGTTCCTGTGGGACGACGAGCGTACGACCATCATCTATGCGCCCACATGGGAAGGCGGGAGACTGACCATGCGGTACGGATCCGTCGCCTCGCACGGTGTCGCCATAGTCCAGGCTCTGGTATCCGAGAAGAACCTGCGGGTGATCTATCGCCCGCACCCCAGAACCGGAATCTATTCTGGCGACTTCCTCAGCGCGGATGCTGAGATCCGCCGGATCATCGCTTCCGCCAATCAGACCGAAGAAAACGCCTCTCACCTTGTCGACGAAACGCCGTTCGGCTGGCAACTCACTGCAGCCGATTTGATGATTACAGACATTTCTGCCGTCGCCTATGACTGGTTGACAACCGGAAAGCCTCTTCTTGTGACCGAGCCCTTGGAGGCCCAAGTTCCGACGCCACACGAAGGAATAATGACGATCCTCCCAAAAATCAAGGCCAGTGCGTCATCGTCGATCGTGTCAATCATCGAATCCGTTTTGCATGACGAAGTCTTGATCAAAAGCTTCTCCGAAGGGGCTGACTACTATTACGGCGATCGCCGTCCGGGAGCTTCGTTGCAGAGATTCACCGACGCGATCGACTACGTGCTCGAGGAACACGATCGAAGCTTGCCGACTCGGGACTGCAGGCATCGGGCACTCAGCAGCGTGTCACCTGCCCGCCCTTTCTCAGCCTCGCCGTCCAGGACGAGAGGAACGAAAGCGAGACTGACAGCCGCAGTCAAACAGATAAAGGCCCAGACAATGCCAGTTATCAAGAGCGTCTCAAGCGTCGGCCGTCGGCTTCTCACGACGACGGTACTAACCTCACGCACCCAGTCGCTCGTCGCCCGCTCAGCCAACGTTGCCGAGTATCATCAGCAATCACCGATCGTCGTTACCGCAATGGGCAATCCCGAGGATCTAGCACCATTGGTGGATTGGTTGCCTGCGCTCGAACTCGCCAACCGAAGTGAGAGAGTGACGATCGTTGTCGGCAATCCCCACGCATACAGATTTCTCAGACGACGTACTCGCCTCCGTATACTTGTCGGCAACAACGCCACAGTGACTGAATCCTTCTATTCAGGGCTCGCACCACTGCTAGACGTTCATTTCGACCAGGCGAAACTAAATCTGCGGGAGGCGGGCCACAACACGATGCGGCATGTGTACGTTGGCTCATTACGTAACCTTGAATGGATCAACAATCGATTGCGACTCTTCGACTTGATCATTCAGCCGCCACAGTTGCCCGACAGGATGATTCGCGAGGCCCTCATCCATTTTCCCGAGACCATCGACATCGTGTCGGTAGGTGCAGAGGATACTGCGCCAGCGCGCGCCCGCGCTATCCGGGACGCAGTCGAATACAGCAGCGAACTCCGGCAAGCATTGACGTGGGAAGTAGGACAAGCACGGTGAGACGATTCTCCACAAGTTCATTGGTTGGCCGCGCAGCGTCAGCTACCAGACGACTGGCGAAGAACCGGGGGTCAGGGGCCCACGAGCCAACAACCAAACCGATTCGACAGCTCACAGTCGAACACGATGACAACCGAACTCATAATCTGAACGTCGAGCTGGCAGTCGACCCACTGCTGACATTGACCGAGATCGTCATCAATATAGACGGCGAATGGACACCTGTGGAAGAGCTTCACGAGGTGCCGTCCCATTTGCCCTCAAATGGCGAGCTACGCGTATACGCTACGTCCATCGATCTGACCAAACTCGCACGAATGATCCAGTCAAAAGCGCGTCTCACCGGAGCGGAGTCAACTATACCGACTGCTCCACAGCGGGCGTCCCTGTTCGTTCGAGCTACTTCGGCGAGCGAAGTGCCTTCGATGGCTCGCGAAGCGGAGTTTGCCGGCCATGACAACGACGGCTCAGACGATCTTGGTTTTATAGACGACGGCGTGGGCGCAACCTTCCTCCTTCCAGTGGGCAAGGCTTCGCACACTCTTCTCCACGAGTTACGCAACGTCGTCGTCGGAAACTCCTACATCGCCCCGTACTCGAACAGGCGCGGCATACTCACATTCGTGGTTGGCGGGAACCCCTCGATCGGCGGGCGCCCGGTTAACGAACGAATGACTCTGGAGAACGCCGAGCTGATCGTGGAGGGCCGCATTAATGTCCACAGCAACTCGATCAGTCGTCTGGAATTGTCAGTGGTCGGACGGACCTCAGGGTTTAAGCTGAACGTGCCTGCCGACATCTCTTACGATGATGCGAGGACGCGGAGAAAATTTGGCTCACGCCTTTACAAGTTCTCGGCTCATTGCGATCTTGAGGCGATCGCCGACCAGTTGCCCAACGACACTCTCGACCTCTACGTCGAGTTCGATGGACCTCAGCTCGAAGAGCCGGTCCGTCGTCGCTTCGGACGCTCGAGGTACCTGGTCCGTCGTCATTCGCGCTCCACCCGCGTCGGCCATTGCGGGAAGACGATCCTTCTCACTCCCTATTACACGTTCAAGGCGAAGAACCCGTCCATCTATTCTGAGGTCTTCGATTCCCAGGTCTTCGAACATATGCGCTCATCGGTCGCTGAGCGGAAAGGTTCACGCAACCATCGTCCAAGAGTCGACAAACCCGTGTGGGTCATCGGAGAGCTTCCTTACAAGGCTCAGGACAACGGCCTCCACTTCTTCAAGTACCTCCGGCACAACCATCCGGAAATCGATGCCTACTACGTCATCGAGCCCGATTCCCCCGAACAGTCCAATCTTGCCGGATATGACCACGTCATCGCCTTCCGTTCCAAACAGCACGTCGACGTCGCTTTGGCAGCAGACCGATTCATCGGTACGCACCATCCCGACTATCTCTACCCCACCCGATCTCCTCGATTCGGCGCGGCAGTCGCATCTGTACCGAAAATCTTCCTCCAGCACGGAGTTATGGGGGCCAAATGGATGGTACCCAACTATGGAAAGAAGTCCAGCGATTTCGTGACGGACCTGGTAATCACCAGCTCCGAGCGGGAAAAACAAATCTTTATCAAGGACTTCGGCTATTCCGCCGACGAGGTGGCTGTCACAGGCCTAGCGCGTTTCGACGCACTGCTAGCCGACGACGTCGACGTCCGCCCAGGTCAGATCCTCATAATTCCGACCTGGCGCCCATGGCTACAGGATCCCGAAACTTTTACGGAATCCGCGTACTTCGAGCGGTGGTCATCACTTCTGTCCGCCGAAGTGATCACCGGATTGGTCGAGGAGCATGGGTGTGAAGTGGTCTTCTGCCTTCATCCCAACATGCAGCAATTCACTCGTCATTTCGACCGTCCGGGGGTCACTGTGGTCAGTCAGGGCGAGGTCGACGTCCAATACCTGATGAAACGCAGCGCTGTCATGATCACTGACTATTCGAGCGTCGCTTTCGACTTCTCCTTCCTCGACAAGCCTGTCGCATATTACCAATTCGACTCGCGTCGCTTCGCCCAGCCGCATGTTTCGGCAAAGGAAGAGTTGCCCGGACCGACGTTCGTTGACGAGGACGAACTAACTAGCTGGCTGATGGACGCGCTCACGGGTCGGGACGACAGCGCGGACCAGTACAGACAAAGATCACGCCGCTTCATCACCTACCAGGACCGCCGTGCCAGCGCACGAACGTTTGAGGCCATTACCGCGGTGCAATCATCGCATTCCCCATTGACGCGGGCAATTCACTCGGAGGAGATCTCTGCGGCGGGTAGATTGTTGCGCAAACACAAGCAGTATCGACCGGTGATGAAGCAGATTTATAAGCTCTTTCGCATGTTGCCTATTGATCCGAACATCATCGTCTTCGAGAGTGGACAGGGCCGGCAGCTCGGAGATAATCCCGGGGCCATCTACGACGAACTTGTCAATCGGGGCGACACCCGCCTGAAAGTCTGGATCTACAACAAACGCTTCCCCATCCGGGACGACCAAACGATCATCGTCAAAAAATACTCCCCGGAGTACTTCTGGTATCTCGCTCGAGCGAAGTACTGGGTGAGCAATCAGAATATGCCCCACTTCATCCATCGCCGCAGCCAAGGCGTCTACATTCAGACCTGGCACGGCACACCTCTGAAGAAGATGTTCCTTGACATCGACCAGATCGTCGGTCGTGACGAAGGGTACGTCGCCCGCGTCACCGAGGCCACACGGCAGTGGACAGTACTCGTCTCACCGAATCCCTACACCACTGACATCATGCGTTCGGCCTATGCCTTCGGTGGCCCCTCGGTCGAACTTGGCTATCCTCGAAACGATGTGTTGCTCAATGAAGCCGCCGACGACCGTCGGAAGTCTGTACGACAGCGGCTCGGACTCGCCGATTCGGATTTCGTCGTTCTCTACGCGCCGACATTCAGAGATGATAAGCCCACGACTCGTGGCCGTTTCGCCTTCGAGTGGCCGTTCCCGCCCGAGGAATTCGAGTCGCGCTTCGCCTCAACGAACGTGAAGTTGCTCGTCAGAGCCCACGTACTCATCAACACGAAGATTCGCGTACCAAAGGACTCCGAGACCATCACCAATGTCACGAAGCTCCCCGACATCCAGGAACTCTACCTCGCTTCCGACATGCTCGTTACTGACTATTCCTCTGTGTTCTTCGACTACAGCCTTCTGAAGAGGCCCATTTGCTTCTATGCTCACGACCTCGAGAAGTACAGGCAGGAGTTGCGCGGATTCTATCTCGACTACAGCACCGAGCTTCCCGGCCCCATCGTGGAAAGCGCTGAGGACCTATACCACGCAATCGACACTGCCCGCGAAACAGGACAACTCGAGGGCTCTGTTCCGCTTGCAGATTTCGTCGATCGCTTCGCTTCCGCAGATGACGGGCACGCAACCGAACGCGTTGTCGATGCCTTACTGGATTTAGGTGAAGCGACAGCAAAGAAGACTGAACCACGATTGTGATCTGGACCGGATGCCCCACGACTTATTCAGAACTCTTGCGGTCGCGGTTCACAGGCGAGCTCGTTTGTGTAATTTGTACTGATGCACCCGATGCCCGAAGCAAAGACGCCGCTGCACGCATGACGATAAGCCAAGACGTACTGGCCGGGCAGAGGCTGATGCCGACAACATCAGCCACGACAGCACTCGCCTCCTCGTTCCAGCTCGTCCTGCCCAGCAGACGCATTGGTATGCCTCCGCGCGCACCATCGGGCTGTCGCAAGGTTCAGAGATCACATCGACGTGGCTTCTCGCCCGGAGCGTGAGGCATCGTCCCGGGAGAACAAATGAGTCCTGTCCGGCGCGGGGCTTCCCCCCTTCAACCGCGACAGCAATAGTATGGGGATATGAACGCGACGCACGGCCGTTACTCATCGCCAACTATCTATCAGCATCGGCTCCCCCATAATGGATTACTACCAGAAGGAAATTACTACACTTTCACCTGGGGAATAGCCGAAGAATTTGGCGGAATGACGACTGTCGTTCTTGAACGTAGCTCGGCGTTTGCCAAAGTCGACAATCGCCGTGTGGAGATTCTGACCCTCAGCCCAGAAATGAAGGATGGGACGCGCGAGAAAGAGCTGCGTTCCAAGGGGCATCTCGATCGCCGAGTCAAGATTCGCAACGTTTGGGCTGATCTCCTTACCCGCAGAGACCGCAAGCTCTCAGACCTGATAGGCGAACACGAGGAAATCCAGAATCCTTTTGACGATGTGCTTCCACGTACTAGCGATTCCTGGACTGAAACAAGGACCGACGCTGACGGTGCAGTGTTGCAAGTTGACCGATACCGGGATGATGGAACGCTCTTGGTCAGTGACCGGCAGGACCTGCGGAAACGTGGTCGCCGCGGTGGGCGACGAATAACACTGTTTAATAGAAAACGAAAGCCCGTTGGGCAGTGGTCAACCGCGAGGGCCTTCTACCACTCATGGTTCGACTCCGTGTTTACAGACAAGAGGGCTTTCCTGATTTCCGACTCGTCTTTCGCCGGAGGGCTCGTCCATGATTATCGTCGTGACAATGTGATTCTATGCCAGGTCATACATAGTCATTTCCTGCGGGACCCTGCTAGCGGCGTTCACGGCGAATTGTCCCCGGACAAGCTGGAGATCCTCAGCCACTTAGACTCATATGACCTTGTCGCAAGTCTGACGAACCAGCAACGCGAAGACATGGCCCACTCTCAACTGGCCACCTCCAACTTGCGCACAGTCTCCAATTTCACCTCTAACCTCCACGGAAGCCCGGATGCGCCACGCGATCCCCGAAAGGGAGCGATGATCGCCCGTCTCGTGCACGCCAAACGGGTCTCAGATGCCGTCAGCGCAGTACATCAAGCATCAGAGATAGTTCCGGGCATCACCCTCGACGTTTACGGAGATGGTAAGAATCGTGATGATCTAGAAACTATGACTGAAAACCTCGGTGCCGCGGGACTGATTACCTTCCACGGCCATACTCCGGGAGCTAGGCGACATTTTTTAGATGCTTCCTTCAGCTTGTTGACAAGCCGTTCGGAAGGTCAAGGGCTTGTCATTCTCGAAAGCATGTCTGCAGGCTGTATACCGATCGCATACGAAATTCCGTACGGTCCGGCCGACATTATCACCGATGGCGTCAACGGTTTCCTCATCCGTGACGGGGATACGGATGCCTTAGCTGAAGCGATCTCTCGATTTACAACGATGAGGGAGAACGAACGACGAACTATGCGCGCGGCGGCGGTTCGCCGTGCTTCTGACTTCTTTGCCCATAGAATTGTGTCGAGCTGGGGGAACGTGTTCGCAGAACAGTCCTTTGATGCGTTAACACCAATTTCCAGCGGAGTGGCAGAGTTAATCGAAGCGACCTTAACATCTGATAGCATCGACTTTAAGATCAAAATTGAATCACCTCTGTTACCCAGTCCAGAGGCAGCCTATCTTGTATGGAAGGCACGCAAAGGGGGCCATTTCGGGAGAATCGCTGGTTCAATCGACGGGGCACGCTTCAGCACAACAGTACCTCTCACCCGTTTCGCAGAGATTCCGCAGGGTCTTATCGATATTTCAGTTGATCTCGTCAACGTGCGAGATTTCCAGCGCATCCGTATCTCTAGCGACGATTCACGCATCAAAAATTCTTCCGACCATCTGACTCTATACTCGACTGCCCACGGGAATCTCAGCGCCCGGGTTCAGGCTCCTACGGGCGCGCTGTCGAATCGTGAGGAACGGCACAGGGCGCCCAAGCAAACCGGCAACGGGTCACAGCCACGTGGGCTGAGCTGACGGGAATTTCAGCCAAGACAGGAGCGGCGAATACATCTGCTCGCCCAGGCACCGACACCAACTTCACTACTGGCGAACACGCCGCTTGAGTACTCGATTGCGCGTTTGCCCGTAATATTGGATTCGGAAACGCTTCTCTGAGCGTTGTAGATGAGTCGGATTCCTCGTTGAAAGGGACATCGTGAAGAACCTGATCCGGAAGACAGCACTGATGGCTGTGCGATCGTCTGCTTGGAAGACAACAAGCAAGTGGATCAGAGGCACTGAACGTTGGAATCGCCTCGAGGACGAATTCGATGGCAGCTATGTCCAGGCTGAGATCGTGGTCTACTTCGGCGATCGGGTTTCCAAGTTCTACCAACTCGAACAGTGGATTCCGGTGCTCGAGGAACTTCACAAGACACACCGAGTCGCACTGGTGTTGCGTAAGGGCTCTGCCCTAGTGCGAGCTTTGGAGATTACCCGCCTGCCCGTGGTGTTCAAGCGTCGCTTCGACCCGTTACACAGCTTCTATCATGCCAACGACCTCAAACTGGCTCTATATGTCAACAATGGAGTGACGAATTTCCAGTCGCTGGCCTTCGCTCCGATGGTTCATGTTCATGTCAATCATGGTGAGTCGGACAAGTTGAGCATGGTGTCCAACCAAGCCAAATCCTATGACAGGGTTTTCGTCGCCGGCGATGCTGCGGTTGAAAGGTACCGTAAAGCACTCATCGATTTCGACGAGGCGGCTCTGGTCAAGATCGGTCGGCCGCAGCTGGACATCGAAAAGCCATTGGAACTCGAACCTTCGACGGCGCGAACCATCATGTATGCGCCCACCTGGGAGGGCGAGAACGAGTCGAACAATTACACTTCGGTCGATCTCTTTGGACCACAGATCGTTGAGGCTGCGCTTCAGATCCCGAGCACACGATTGATCTATAAGCCCCACCCCCGAGTCGAATCGTCCAAGGACCCTGCAATGTCCGAGGCGAACGCCAGGATTCTCGAACTCATCGCGGCAGGTAACGCATCCATCGCCGACGAAGCTCTGCAGCACCAGAAGCTCATGCAGGGGGACATTCTCGCCATGTTCGACACCGTCGATCTCCTCGTCACCGATATCTCCAGTGTCGGACTCGATTTCCTCTATCTTCAGCCGAACAAACCGCTGGCTCTGACAGACCGCCGAAATGACAGGGCAACGCTAAGTGCCGAAGCACCCATCAGCCGCGCGACGCCCATCATCAACGAATCGACGATCGATGGCTTGAAGTCGATGCTGAACGAGATGCTCACGGAAGACGGCTCAGCTGGGCGCAGATACGACCTCAGACGTCACTATTTCGGAGAAGGTGAGAAAGGAAGCTCCACCGCGCTGTTCACCGCGGCCGTAACCAAGCTGATCGCCAACCGCGCTGTCGAACTTGAGAAGTTCCATTCAGAGAGCATCAATGCCGAATCCGGCGACGATTCCACTGCCGAATAGTTTCGAGCTCACGACCTTTGCAGCGGAGACTCAAGGATCGCGCTGCCGCCCTGTATAAGTGCTGGGGCGCACGGAAAGATTTCCATGTTTCGTTGAGTACCATTCCCGCGCTCCTATACGGTCGGGGCGGTACCATCTCGGACGTGACTTGCGCAGGTTTAGTTACTGAGTATTTTGAGGTTTGAAGGCCACTCGATATTGCCTCAGGGGACCACCGGT
>NZ_JABUYE010000022.1:0-46710 GCF_014897485.1 Brevibacterium sp. FME37 | reverse complement strand
CGCGGCAACGGAGCCGGAATCATGGGCAACCAGCTACCCATGAAAAATCGAGGCTAGGTCCGATATCCGGTGAGGGTCCCCCAGGTGGCGGTGTACTGAATTCCCGTGCGTTCTGATCGCGCTGGCTAGTGATGGCCCGCATGAGGGCTCCGAGTTGGACTGATCCGTGCCTGCGTTTGAAGCTAGCCAACCAGGCTTGGGCTTTTGCCGGCGAATAGTTCAGTCGTCCCATGATCAGCCTCAATGCCTGATCGTCACTGAGTTCGGTGGTGACGCTGACCATCACATGCCCCTTTCGTTTTTCCTCTAGACAATCATGTTCGTCAATAGGTTCTCCAGGCATCACTGACAACTGACGTGGGGACCCATTCAGTCTCCCCACGTCAGTGGCCAGTATGAGAAAAGCAATCTTCACCCTCGTCGCCGCGGCCATCGCCGCATTCTTCCTCTACACGAACGTCGTCGACACTGACTCCACGAAGGCCGCCGATGAAGCCGCACCGGCCGGCCCTTCGGTCTCTGTCGAACTCAATGACCTCATCGGATCGGACGGTACAGCCACCATCGGCACCGTTGACCGGCAGAAGGCCACCGCCCTTATCGCATCGCTGGAGACCAAGGAAGCCTCATCGATGGGCGGCTACGATCGTGTCCCTCAGTACGGAAACTGGCTGACCGGTGATGATTCGTCAGATCCATCGTTTTGTGGCGACACGCGAAACGACATCCTCAACCGAGACTTCGACGACGTCACCTATTCCCACGACGATGATTGCCAAGTAGCCACCGGCACACTTGATGACCCTTACACCGGTGAGACCATCGATTTCACTCGCGGCCCGTCGACCTCCTCAGAGGTTCAGATCGAACACATCGTGGCACTCGGGTACACCTATCGCATGGGCGCCAAAGATTGGTCCCAGGACAAGCGCGAAGCAATCGCGAATGATCCCGACAACCTCATCGCCGTCGACGGTCCGGCCAACCAGGCGAAATCCGACCTCGGGCCCGAAGACTGGATGCCCACCGACTCAGGCAACCCCGCCTACGACTGCACATTCGTTGCCAGGTACGCATTCGTCGCCGACAAGTACGAACTACCTGTGACACCGGCAGATCGCCAGGCCATGACGTCGACGATCGAGACCTGTGAGAACTGACAAAGCCGGTTGTCTTCAAACACTACCGAGGAGTAGACAGATTCCTTTCACCCTTCGACTGCGACGAAAATCGGCGCATAGACAGTAGTAGTGGCTTCAGCGCCGCTATGTCATGACAGAACGGCAACCCTAGCTTGGGCTGCTAAGTGAAAGGTTAAAACTGAATGAGCACACCCCTCAAGACCACAGCACGACGGGCTGGCATCATCGCTGCCGCCTCGGTCGTGCTGGCTGGCACAGCCTTCTCCGGGCCCGCCATGGCTGCCAAAGGAGAATTCAAGGGCGACCCCAGCTTCACCGGAGTCACGACCAATGAAGAGACCGACCAGCAGGGCGAGAAGGAAAACGCCACAATGTTCGGGGCCTACCTCCCCTCAGTCGGAACTCTTGAAGGTCTGCGCGCCTGGTGCATGGACGCCGGACTCGATTGGCCTTACGCCGACGGCTACTCCCCCAAGGACGTCAGCTCCGAGAAGGACCCAGAGCTGGCCTACATCCTGGCAAAGTGGGACAAGGAGCGCGGTGACAAAGCCGAGCAGATGTCCTATGACATGGCGATCTCCGAGCACGTACACGGCTCGAAGAACCTCAACCATCGCGATATTTTGAAGGCCCGCAAGGTCTCGGAAGTCGCGGGCGGAATTGGCTGGGACATGACGTCGAAGAACGTCAAGGCAGTAGGCAAGTCGACGTTTGAGAATTCGGTCCTTCCGGATGCAGTCAAATACTCAAAGACGATGAGCTCCGAGGCGCAGAAGTACGCCGGCAACGGTCAGTACACGGTGAAGGTTGACGTGACGAAGGACAAGGACGGGGCCACCGGAAAGGCTGAGGTGTCCCTCGTGAACTCCGACGGTGTCAATGTCCCAGGCTTCACCGGAAAGATCTCGGTCGATGGTGGCAAGGCCGAGTCGGCGACTGTGAAGTCTGCGACCAAACCGACGACGATCGATCTGGATCTCGACAAGGGTAAGGCGGTCAAAGTCAACGCATCCTTTGATTCTCTGCCCAGCTCCTCGGTGAACGTCCACAAGCCCAAGGACTATGACGCAAAGGACTACGACCGCTACTCGTTGCAGCAGGTCGTGACCAAGCAGACAGCGGCCGCTGAGGCCGCAGACACTCTGGACGCGAACTCGAGCCCGAAGGTGACAACGAACATCTCTGATGAGTCCTTCATCGGAGGTGACGATGTCTATGACAACTTCACAATCTCGGGCCTGGCTGAAGGACAGAAGGTCGACGTCGAGCACAAGCTCTGGGCCTCGAAGACCAAACCCAAGCTTTCTGATGAGGTGCCTGCCGATGCCAAGGAACTTGGCACTGTCATCTCCAAGAACGTCGGAAATGGTGACCACAAATCGGCAACCGTGACCTTGCCCGATAATTACGCCGGATATGTCGTGTGGACTGAGAGCATCAAGCCAAACGACAACAACGAAGGCTGGGAGGGTAAGTACGGTATCTCGGAGGAGACCGGCTTCTCGAAATACCAGCCGACGGTGAAGACTCAGGCTTCTGAGAGCACAGTCGATTCCCTGCCAGCCAAGGTCCACGACACCGGCACAATTGAAGACTGCGCCCCTGGCTCTGAGATCACGATCAAGACGGAGACCTACTTCGAGTCTGATGGCGTCATCGAACAGTCGAAGGAAGTTCCGGCTGACGCGAAGAAGGTCGATGAAGTCACACAGAAGGTTGAGTGCGACGACGATGGCACCGCCACCTACGAGACGACTCCTCTGGAAATAGACAAAGACGCGATCAAGTCCGGTGAGAAGGGTGCTTTGGCGTTTGTCGTCTCGGGCGAAGAGAACGAGTTCAACACTGAGTTCGCCGATGACTACGGCGTGCCTAGTGAGGTTGTCTCGATCGAACTCCCCACTCCGCAGAAGCCGGAAGCTCCGAAGCCTGAGACTCCCGATGCTCCGGCACCCGAAGACCACGAGGTCAAGACCGGTGCACATGCTGAGGCAGAAGGAGGAATGAACGTCGGCCTCATCGGTGGCGGCCTGGCTGGCCTTCTGGCAGCCGCTGGTGCTTCCACCTGGGCCCTGGTTCGGCGCAACCGCAATAAGGCTGACAACGAGAGCTGAGTGATTTTTCGCTTCAGCGTTGTCACCTCGCACGACTCACCTCTGGGGTTCATCGATCATGGTGGACCCCAGAGGTGTCTGTGCGGCTTGTCGTCTTCTCGAATTGCCGCACGTGTGTTTGGTGTCCATCGAACACGGACCTGACCAGGAGGTATATAAAGTGATCAGCACACGATCCATTGCAAAAACCATGACTCGAACGGCCACAGTTGCCGCGACTGCCGCTGTCGCGTCGACAATGCTCATGGGGGCTGGACCGGCTCAGGCAGTCGGGCTTGGCGGCAGCACCGCTGACCATCCGAAGAGGGTCGAAACGGGCTTTACGCTCTCGGGCAAGGACATCACCGATCGAACCCCACATAAGCCGAAAGATCTGGGCAGCAAATGCAAGGTGCCATCAGGAGCTAAGGCTAAGAAGGTCATCTACGTCAACGGCACAGGCGGGGCTAACGCCACCGTTCAAGCCTGTGAGAAGTGGGAGGGCAACTACTACGAAGCTCACAAAGCCAAAGGCCACGTTGGCTACAACGGGATCGCGGCCAAGAACAAAAAGCGTGAAGGTGATGGCAAGACACCATCGGGCGTCTTCGACATGGGCTACGGATTCGGAGTCAAGGCTGAACCGAAACAGTTCGGTGGCAGCAAATATGTCAAGGTCACCAAGGATCATGTGTGGGTCGATGGCAATGCCACGAAGGGCTACAACACTCTCAAGCGGAAGTCCGACGGTTACAAGGGCGAGTCGATGTACCAGACACCGGCCTACAACTATGGCCAGGTCGTGAACTACAACCCGAAGAACACTCCCGGCAAGGGCTCGGGAATCTTCCTCCACGTCAACACCGGCAGCGGCAAAACAGCCGGATGCGTCTCAGTGTCCCAGTCGGCGATGTTGACCCTGTTGGACTGGGAAGGCTCCGACTCGGCCCAGATGGCAATCGTGAAGTAAGGAGCACAATCTGATGTCTGATCAATCTCGGTCCACGCGACGGCGCCGATGGGTGCCGTGGGTTATCACTGCGCTCATCGTGGCTCTGTTGGCCGCAAGCGGCTACCTGGTTTTCTCCGGACTCAATCCTGGTTCGAAGTATTCGGCAGCCGAAGCCAAGGAGCCTAAGATCGTCCTCGATGATCCGCCGTCGCAGACCGAGATTGATCAGATGGATCCTCAACCTGCCAGCGGCGACCTCAGGGTCCCCGCGGTGGACATGTCGACTGATCTGAAGACGATGAACGAAGTCGGCGGAGTCATCAACCCGCCCGAGCTCTACCCCGCATTTGTCATCAATGGCCGTGCCACGCCGAAAACCCCCGAGGACGGCACGACGATCATCGCCTTGCACTCGGTCCAAGGCGCTACATTGCCAGGCAACAAGCTCATCAACGTGGCAGCCGGAACCCCCGCGGTGAGTGCGGGCCAAGAAGTCATTGCGCAAGACCGCAGTTTCACCATCGACAAGGCATATTCGGTGACGAAGTCTGATATCTCCGACGAGGAGGATGTGTGGTCAGACGAGCCGGGCAAGCTCGTCATTCTCACCTGTTTGCAGCGCACAGCGGGCAAATCGGTCGAAAACGTCATCATCATCGCTCACTCAAACGAATTGATCGAGTCTGACTCGAGTACTTCCTCCGACTGATCTGAGCTCACATTGAGCACCGACCGTCTAACTCGGACGGTCGGTGCTCTCTGCCATTGCCGCACGTAGTGAGAGTATGAGCAACCTCAATCGCGTACAGGCAGGCATCCCCGAAGGTGGGCAATTCTCAGAAGCTGCGAAGTCACGTCCGCAGGCTTTGGCAGAGCTCTCTGCGAGCCTGGCTGTGGCCGCCGCCGACGTTGACGAGATGGACTTCGATGACGACATGGACGGGTTCTCGGTACGTGAGGACATCGGACTCGACCGTCTCTCTGGCGCCGACCGGAATGCAGCAGCCCAGTTCCTCTCTGACGAAGACGGGTTCCGCCAACGTCGGATCCGCATGAAGTCTGCCGCCGATGCAATGGCCAACATCGACTCACGGGTGAGGACCGTTCGTATCAGCATCGATGAACCCGACATAGGACTGTCCAATGCCACAGTCGTGCACGCGTTCAATGACCGTGGCGAAGACTTGGGAATCGATGTCGGACAAAAGCAACGCTTCAACGCCGAGTTTGCTCATGCCGGTTTCGATGCTGAGGAGGTCCACACTTCGGTAGGAGAGTACGTGAGAGGACCGTCCCCGTTTCATCGGGCCGACGAGGGCAACCAGCACACGTTCTTGGTCACTCGCACACGCGAGCTCGACGACCTGCCGGACCAGTCGGCCATCAACCGAACGGAGAAAGTCTCAGCAGACCTGTGCAGCCGGCTGGAGGACCCAGAGTCCGCATTCGCCTACCAATCAACTGATGCCGGAGAAAACACCTATCTCGTCCACTCCTCAACTGGCGGCCAGGTGACCACAGAGTTCGTTGATTTAGACACCACCGGGGACGACGCAGACCTGACAAATCAGGAGGTCATCAGCCAAGGACAATCGATTCGCGATCGCCTCGACACGATCAGGTCTACCGGAGTCACCGCGACACAGCGTGCGGAATATCAGGCACTTACCGGGCGCCTTTCAATCCTTCGCGAGAAGATGGAAACCGACTACTCGACAATCCTCAGCCCTGCGAGGACGCCGAACAAGGACGGTTATGAGGCTGGTGACGAAATCGCGCGAGGAGATGGGGCGACCTTCGAGATCAGCGACATCGATTCCAGCGGAACGATTACGGCAGTCGGCAATACGATCGACTCCCCTGCGGGACCCCAGACGTTCAAGCCTCACGAGGTGAGCCTGGACCGTTCATGGGTCCAACGCTCAGCACGCCAACATTCGATCAAGCACTTCGGAGTGCCGCAAGATGAGGGCTGAGACCAACTTGCGCTATCGCCGCACGTAGTGAGGGTATGAGCAATCTCAATCGCGTACAGGCAGGCATCCCCGAGGGTGGGCAATTCTCTGAGGCCGCGAAGTCGCGTCCGGACTTACCACCACTGGATGAGAACCTGGCCCAAACGTGGTCTCAGGAATACGTGCCCTCAGTCAATGCTGATGCTTCGATGGACTCGTTGGAGGACTCGATTGCCCAGATGAGCGATGAGCAGCGCCGTGAGCTCTTGGAGACTGAGGAACAGGCCCTGGATTCGACTGATCCTGAGGAGCTGACCGAACTAGCCTCTCATCCATCGCCTCTGGTGCGTGGCGCCGTCGCTGCCAATGAGTCGATGGATGAGCGGGCGCTGGTGACGATGCGCGATGACCCGGACCCGTTCGTGAGGGTCTCAGCGCTGGAGAACCCGAACATGAGCGACCACGCCGTCATCCAATACGCGAAGACTCGAGCCGGTGACGATGAGCTGCGAGCCTGCCTGACCGGGCGCGAGGACAACGCTGCTGTCGCAGCAGCGGTGGCTGCCAACTCCAGGACTCCACCAGAGACGCTGTCGCAGTTGGCCTCTGTTCGAGACGACACTGTTCAGGCCGAGATCGCGGCTAACCCCTCTGCGAGACCTGAGGCGCTGAACTATCTCTCCGCCCACTCCAACCCGGCCATTCGAGCAGCTGTGGCAGCGAACCCGAATGTACCCGCGAGAACGTTCGGCACTCTGGAACGCGAAGGAGATCCCAACGTTGCCGGAGTCATCGATGCACAGCGCCGCAACCATAGCTCAGCCTTTTACGACGGCAGAGACGTCTACGAAGCCAAAGCCTGGAACAAGGACCAGAAGGCCTACCGCAAGCATGTGAAGAAGATGGCCAAGCGGGGCCTCGATGAGAAGGGTCAGCCTCTCCCTCAGTCACAGCTGGGCAAGGGCCGGCGTCGTGGTGGAAGGCTGGGACGTCGCGTTGTCTCCTACTGGGTGCTGCGTGGCTCCTATGACATTCTGCGCGGCAGCGTGAGGGCAACCATGCGCATGTTCAAGTAATAGACACGAACCACGACAGGTTCCCACTCCTGGTGAAAGTGAGAAACACGAGCCCATCATCCGAAAGGAGAAAGAGATCTCATGTCGTGCACGCCGAAACCAATCCGCAGGCAGAACAAGATACTCACCGCCCAGGTGCGAAAGCATCAACGCCGAAACCCGAAGGCATTGGTGGTCTTGCTTGATGAAAGTTGGACCATGTTCAACGGCTATGGCGCTGCACACGTGGAGAAGATGATGCGAGAGAGCCGACGTAGCGATGATCACCAGTCGAATCGCCGCGCACCGTCACCGATCGTCCAGCGGCTGACCGATTTGCCCCAGGGGATTCTCGACTCGCTGCGCGAGCAGGGCAACGCATAGCACCAGGTCAGGTTCCCAATTCTGATTGGGATAAGAACTATCCCTCTCACAAGTTCAAGGAGAAGATTATGCCCACCTGTCACAACTGCGACCGGGTGTACGAGCCCAACGGCATCACCCGGCATCGGATGGCTCATCAGCGTCGCGGCGAAACCGTGATTGTGACCATGCACTCCGGCACATGGGAGTACCCACCGCTGCCGGCAGCCCAGCCGGATTCAGCCTCTATTGCCGATGCCAACATGTCCCAGAGTTCACCGCACGCGAAATGAAGAGGTGCTCCACATGTACGCGCCAACAATCGTCCTCTCCCAAGGGCGGGCCGGGAATGGCTACTGGCAACAGCAGTGGGAAGAAACCGTTAGGCAAGCCACCGATTTGAACGCAATTCTTCCGGCGCTCGGCCTCGCCGCTACTGTCGTTGTCTTCCTCATCTTCTTTCTGCCGCGCATTGACTCTGGTGGCGGTCCGCAAGTGATCTTCGCGTTTTACGCGCCTGCGGTCGGCCTCTTCGCCGCCTACCTGACATACACCGTGGAACCGCTTTACCAATTCGGGTGGATCATCGGACTTGTCGTGCTCATCGGCTCCGCGATCATCGCACTTGTGAGCGTCATCGCTGATCGTCGTGAGACCAAAGATTTGGCACGAGGCAATCACGACGGGTAAAGACTCCGCCCAGCCGTTCCTGGGCCCATGCCTGTCGGGAGATGAGAAATCCGGCAGCACAGTCGACATCAGTGTCCCTCTGGCCTGGAGTCGCTGTCAGCGCATAGCAAGAAGTGAAGGTCCAACACATGTATACGAGGAGTCCCATGCCCCATGTCGTCCAACCCCGCGCCCAGACTACCCGCCTATCTGTGGTCACAATTTCGGCTGCCGCGATCCTTGGTATGTCAGTCCTAACCCAAGTTCCTGCCCATGCAGCAGATACGGCACACGTGCCTGCTGCACCTGCACAGTTGGCGCAAGCACAAGCCGACCAGGCTCTTGAGATCAGCCCTCAATCACTGAGCCCCGAAGACTTCACCAACTCCGCCGAGGGAGTGTCCATGAAGCTGACAGGCTGCGAACCAAAAGCCGATGTCACTTTCACAATCGCCCGCGCTGAAGATCCGAAGGTCCCGCTGCTGGAGGAGACAGTGCCAACCAACGACATCGGCAACGCCGCACTGAAAATCTCCGCCAGTCAGGGTGAGAACGAACTTTCTGCGTTCGTCGGCGACTACACCGTCACAGCAGCGTGTGGGGATACTTCCCAAACAGGAACGTTCACTGTCACTGAGGCCGACATCGCCGTTGGTCTCGATATCGAGCCAGCCACAGTCTCGGCAACGGACTTCACTGACGAGGACTTGGCGCCGGTCATGACAATCTCCGGTTGCGCACCGGAGAAAGGGGCCCACATTATCGTCAGTCCAGCCGACGATCTCGACGTCAAAGCCTTTGAAACCGATGTCGCGATCGACGACCAGGGCACCGGTGCGGTCAGCATCTTCGCACTCGAATCCGAGGACCCCAACCTCTACGTCGGCAAATACAGTGTTCGAGCTACGTGCGGCGACGGCTCAGCCACCGGCACATTCACTGTCACCGAGGTCGAAGACCCCAGCAGCAACGCCGATCAAGACGACTCAGCCGACGCTGGGGGTGACGACGGCGATCAAGGTGCGGAGAAGGATTCAGCAGCAACCACCGACGCTTCAGATGATGCCTCTGGCGCCAATGACGATGCATCAGGAAAGGACGGGACTGATGAGACGGGGGCCGATGCAGACTCATCATCAGATGGAGGCGAGCCTCCAGCCCCCGGCGAGGATGACAGCGACGAAGGCGACAGTGATCCCAGACCGGATGAGACCACAGACGAAGATTCTGGCTCAGCGGGCGCAATTGCCTCGGCGACGTCAGACGGTGCCAGCACCTCGAGCTCATCCAGTGATGGTTCAAACACATCAGTTGATAGCACTTCGGCCGATACAAGGGGCGACGATGAGACAGACAAGTCAGCGACTTCCACGCTGCCTTTCACTGGTGCCAGTCTCACCGGGCTCATCGCCGGACTAGTTCTCGTCGTTGGTGGCACGATGACTATTTTGTTGACGCTTCGTCGGAGTAAGAAGGACTAACGAGCCACCAGAGAACCCCACGACAATGAGATTTGAAGGGCGGCGCGTGTACTCCCATGCACGGGTCGCCCTTCCTCTCCGTCTGGCCCGCAAACCACCCGAGCGTGAGCCATGCCACAGGCCCATATCAGTAGTCGGTGAAGGATGGTTCGCGTTTCGAAAGCAAGGAGCGCGGGCTGTCCTTCTTCCAATTTATGCGCAACCACGACTGGCAGCGTTCTCTATAGCTGGTACGGGCGGCCAATCCAGTGTTCTCCTACCCTTGGCCGTCCGCCTCTCCCATCACCGCCCACCTTGTGTGCCCGGCACGCCGCACGAGGTGGGCGGTGGTGTATCTTCACGTTGCCGCACGTAGTGAGGGTATGAGCAATCTCAACCGCGTCCAGTCCGGTATCCCCGAAGGCGGCCAGTTCGCCGAGTCAACGAAGGCTCGACCCAGCATTGATGGCCTCGGCGGATTCTATGATTCCTTTACCGACGACCCACCCGAGCTCACGATCGATGACTTCGAGGAGCCCGAGCCACCAGCCCGCCATATCGCCAGCGACTCGGAGTCAATGGCTGGCACCGTCTTGCCCGGCAAACACCCCGACAATCCCAGTGCCATCGACTTGCCCGGATTCGTCCATCCGCGCACCCGCAACGCCTTCTTCGACGCCCGGTGGGCCTCTGACAGCGGTGAAGACAGGCAGTCAGCGGCTCAGCATCTGAAGTCCCGGCTCCCGAGCCTTACTGACCAGGATCGCCAGGAGGTCCTGAATCGCTACCTGGAGGCCGGCGACAATGGCGAGCCAGGCGAGGACGAGGAGATCATTGCTCAGGCCGTTGAAGACAATGACACTGCAATGGGCATTCTCAATGTCTCTCGGCGACCTTTCAATCCGGGTGGAGTCAGGGTCTCCGACAACCGGTACGGGTATCAGTCTCCCGCGATGTATGGGAGCCGATACGAGCAGGGCATGTCGACGACTGAGGCGGCCAAGGCTATCCGGGCCGACATCAAAGACGCCAAGACGACTGGATACCTGCCCAACGACCTCACCTACAGTGTGCGTAAGTCCAGCGCATCGGCCATGAGCATTGAGGTCCAAGGTCTCACCAACGACCAGATCTATGCACCCGCCGACGACATGGAACCGGCCTATCTTGGCAGGCGCCACCGCCCGGAAGCAGCCGAACTGAAGGACCGCATCGACCGGATCTCCAACTCGTATCGAATGGACGAGTCAGACTCCATGACCGACTACTTCGAGACGAATTTCTACGCCTTCTCACGGATCGAAGACGAGGACGATGCCCGATTCCGGCAACGCGAAAAGGAGCGTCAAGCGGCGAATCGCCCGACCAAGGCAGGCAGATAAGGCACAATGGAAATGTGCAGAATCGAATTGGCTCAGGAGTCCCCGATGGTGGTCAGTACGCCGAGACTGCCAAAACACGCCCCAACGTCAGTGGTTTCAGCCTGGACGGCGAAGAAGACTTCGGCCCTGATGATGGACCGACGCGTGATTTTCTCGACGCCGGACTTGCTGCTGGACGCCTGCCGATCGGTCCGTCATATTCGGTCTCACAGATCCTCACCCGCTCAGGCCAATCCGAGGTCGTGACGATCAGGAACATGCCCGCCCCGTTCGCCCCGACACCATCGCCGTCACTGGGTCGAGAGTACTCCCCCGAGACATCGGCAGCCGTTGAACACTGTAGCGCCCGGTCAAGCGTGAGAGTCATGACTGGTCCGCGCGAGAGACTGCGCCGAGAGCTCATCACCGCCCGCCGATCCTGACCTCACTCACACCAATCCGGCCTTCTTCCAGGAGGCCGGATTTTTATTCCCTCCATACATTCGAACATTCAAGCTGATATCCGATTCTGCTTGCATTAGTTGTCGTTTTGAGTAGCCACGGGCATAGGCGTCCTCTGTATGGAGTATGACAACGAACCCCACCAATACCTCCACGAAGATCACCGTCGATGCCGGCGATCTGCTCAACCTCATGACCACCTCCTACGCTGCCAACGATGCCGTAACCAACTGGCGTGCAACGAACGGGCCAGTCTTCCCCGTCATCAAAGCCCTGGCAGATTCGCACAAGTCGTCGATGAACCTACTGGACTCACTATCGGAGAGCATCGATGCCGGGCACCAAGACAACGCCCTTGCGGTACTACGGGCCTCGAACTCTGATGAACCATCCGCTGACGTCGCCGGGGCCAGGCGGTGAGGCGGATGGTCCTCGAATCTCCGTTCGCTGGTGATACCCCGACGAACTTGGCCTACGCCAGGGCGGCGATGCGCGACTCGCTCATGCGCGGAGAGGCGCCGTTCGCCTCCCACATGCTCTATACCCAGCCAGGTGTCCTCGACGATTCCAAGGAATACGAGCGCGGAGTGGGCATCGAGGCGAATCTCGAATGGATGGCCGGAGCTCAAGGTGTTGCCGTCTACGTCGATCGCGGGATCACACCCGGCATGAGCCTGGGTATCAAGGCCGCCATTCGGGCAGGACTCGACGTCGAAGAACGCAGCCTTCCCGCCTGGTGCGACCACGTAGCCACAGACGGCCTTGACCCCAATCAACCAGTCCGAAAGGAACACGTATCGTCATGAACTCCTCCAAGAACAAGGGCGACCGCGGCGAGCGTGAAGTCCTCGCTCTCTTCGAGGCCCGGCTTGCCGATCACCTCGTTCCCGGTGCGCAACGCGGGAAGAATGCTGGCCAACCCCATGATCGCGGTGACCTCTTCGTCCTCGACGGATTCGCCGTCCAAGTCAAGTACTTCAAGGCCTCCAACCTCGGTGGTGCCGTGAGGCAGGCCGCCTATGGAGCCGCCGCGCAGGCTGCCAATGGTTTCAAGGACTACGGCGTCGGGATGTCGATCATCGAAGGAGCTCGCAAAGACAGTGTGCGAGTCCTTGCTTCCTACACCCCTGACATGGCCTTGGTCATACCTGGTGTCGATCCTGTCGCCGACTTCGGAACCATCTCGAAACTCAAGGCCTGGATTGCCGACGACGTCGGACCACACGGTTACCGAACCCACCCCCGCCGAAACCGGTGGGCAACGCTGACCAGCGACCCGGTGACGATCGTGGGCACATTCGAAGCCTTCGAGGCCTCGTATCGGGCCCTGACTGAGTCCCACACCCTGCCGATGCCCACACACGCAAAAGGAGACACCCTTGAATTTGTATAGCGCCACCCGCCAAGACCTGTCGGCCGATGCCCCACGCAGGCAATTCCTTCTGCGTGCCGACGATTGGGCACTCCTCCCCCGTGACCCGGTGACGACATCGAAGCTCTACATGGCCTTCCACGAGGCCTCGGGCATCGATCACGAAGAGCTGATGACTTCGCCGATGTCGAAGCTGCCTCTGCCCTTCTTCCATCCCCACCTCATTCACCCCGGCGATGACTATGACATCCGCAAACGGTTCAGACACATCAACGCCTCGTTCATGTGGCATCCGATCATGTGGTTGCCGACGGAACTCACCAAACCCCGGTTCTCAGAAAATGACAACGGTTACGTCGATGCCATCGAAGACAGCGAATCGGCGATGGTGCGCATCTTCCTCGAACTCTCGGCAGCGGGCATATATGACACAGCAACCGGTGGCTGGCTCGATGTGCTCGGACTCTACGGACTCGATTCAACCGATGAACGCACGCACTCGCGAGTTGCTGCCTGGCTGGCAGGTGAGGCAGATCCAGTGCTCGACTCCATCGACCTCAGCCCGTACTTCGCCTACCCCGAAGCCCAGGACTGGGCGCTGCTAACGACGACCGAGATCCGCGAACCTCTGTTGGGTGCTTCCTACTACAGGGTGGCCGAGGACTCACTGACCATCCTCGATGTGTTCTCAGACCCCGTCCGCTACAAAGACCCGGCCCACAACGGGGACTCGCTCACCCCGTTGCGTACTGAGGTGACGTCACTGCTGAAGATGGCCGAGGTGATGTATCGCAGTGTCGATGCCTCCGACTTCAACCTGCCAGAGGGCTACACCACGATGGTCGACGTGCTGAGCGAGCATCGGGCGAAGGTCGAGAACTTCTCCGGCACCCATGACGGGTTCATCAACGAGATCATGCCAGACCTGACCGACCTGTTCACCGAGATTCGGACAGAGTATGTCGGGTTCCTTCGCGTCCTCCTCGACATCATCCACGCCTACGAAGACCTCGGCGATCCCAGTGATCCGGCCTGGGCAGAGACCAAAACCGATACCAGCGAAGAGGAATGAAAAATGAACGACTTCGAACAGATCACCTCCGAAGACGGCGAGATCATGCTCTACATCGGACAGAGCAACACCGTTGGGGCAAGCCCACGACTTTCCATCGTCGCCCACGACCCCGAAACCGGAGCGCCATATCTGGCAGCCCATCTGCCCTGTGAATGCATGGCGACAAGGTGCCTCGGAATTGTTCACTGGTTCCGTCTGGCCGATCACACGACAGGGCTCCGACTCCTCGGAACTGGTATGCACACCGACATCGCGCTCGAGGCAACATCGATCGGAGGATTCGCCATCGAGATTATCGACTCATCGCCCTTGGACATCATCGATGAGCGCGAAGACGACGACGACTTCTGGGTTCCCATTCCCGACGACCAAAAGAACGTCTTGTCCCGACTGAGGTCACTGCCCAACGTAAAGAAGTGGCTGGCAGACCACCCCACTGAGGACGAGTAATGGATCTCGACATCGATGCTCTCATCGACCGAGCCGGTAGCCTCATCGACGTCATTGGAACGGCGATGACCTGGTTGTCAGCACACACGATGGCAACACTCCTCCTGGTGGCCGTTCTCGCCGTGATCATCTTTGCCCGAACGATGGCACGGCGAACGTCGACGACTGACCCCACCCGGCTCTTCACTTCCGACCAACGCCGAGAGGGAATGGTCCGGGCCGAGAACCGGTGCGAGATGCCGAAATTCTTCGGCCTTAAACGGTGCCGGCGCCGAGCCGAACACGGTGACCACTTCTTCCCCTGGTCACGCGGTGGGGCAACGACGATGGACAACTATGTCGCCGCGTGCGCCAAATGCAATCTCGCCAAGTCCAACCATGTGCCCACCCGTCTCACGACTTTCCTTATTGCCATGCGTCGACGCCGCTACTTCCCCGACGGCATCCCGATCCGGCCGGGCCAGCGATATCAGGGGGTTTGAGCACTGCAACGATTTTCGGCGCATAGACAAGGTTGAGGGGGAATTTTGACCAACGACGACAAGACGACGAATGGGCCGCCAACACCCGCGCTTGGGCCGACTTCAAGCGGCTCGGGCGATAGCGGTCGCCTGTTTGCGCCCACTGACTCCGAACGCGCCAAGCGCAAGCAGGCTGCTCTCGACGAAGAGGCTGCGAATCGGCAGGAATCAACCGGCCCAGAGGGTTCTGCTCCCTCGACCCCAGCCCGCCCTGCCTACGATTCGCAGAAGACAACCGATGGCTTACGAAAAGCTGCCGGTGCCGCGGAATCCTCTCCTCTGCCGTCCAGCGAGGACAAGACTCGAAGCCTCAACGACTTAGCAGACAACATCGATCAGGCTCAGGCCACGGGCGGCAAACTCAATACGAAGGATCCAGACGCCACTGGTATCGACAAGGTCACCGACAGCATTGGTGAAGGACTTGCCACAGGCACCGGTGCCATCAGCGATCTCGCCTCCGCCGACGCCAAATCGGGAGAGGGCAAGACCCCCTCGACGCCCGATGGTCTGAGCCCGAAGAAGACCAACTCCTCGACCCCCGATGCCAAGCCATCAACGAGCTCGCCTGGACCCGATTCCTCCCCCGCTGACAAGTCGCCGGATCGCTCAGGTGCCACCAATCCACTTGGCAAAGGCGAGAAGTCCGTCGATGCTCATGTCATCGGCACTGCCGATACCGCCATCGATCAGGCCCTAGACGACCCCGCAAAGGGTTTGGGCGGACCTGCTGGCCGCATGGCTTCAGCCACCGGGATGACGAAGTGGAACCCGAAGACATCGGCAGGCAAGGCAGCTAAGTCTGATATCTCCACGGTCGCCAAAGAAACTGCGCGCGGAGCCTACGACGGCGCCAAGACCGGTAAGGGCGAGCTGACGACCATCGGCGTCAAAGCCAGCGTCGGTGCGCTCAAAGGCGTTTTCAAGACCCGGACGTTTAAGAACACCCTCAAGGTCGGGATCTTCGGCCTCGCCGGTGCAGGTGCTCTGGCACTCATCGCCGGTTTCATGGCTCTGACCATGCTCACAACGTCACTGAAGTCGATCGGTGATTCAACCCTGGGCGAATTCGCCTTCGGCACATATGAGAACTACCAACGGGCCATCTCTGGTGACGCTGCTGGAGCCGGTGTCGAGCAGGTCAAAGACACAGGCGTCTTCGCCTACAAGGGCGGCAAATGGGTCAAAGGCAAGATCAAGGACAAGGTCGACGAGACATCGACTACTGTCACGGAATCCATCCACGACCACGCCAGAAGTGTGGGCAACAAAGCCGTGCACATGTTCGACGGCAAGGGCCAGGATATTGAATTCTCGCTGGGCATGTCGATCATCGACAAGTACTGGGCCAAGCCAGAAACTGCTGATGTGCCCAGCGGCGATGACGACGGCTCTGACGACAGCGACGATTCCGGCGATGAGGACACCAAGACTGTCGAGCCTCAAAGCTTTGATCCCACAAATATTGCTGCAACGACTCTGAGTCAATCACCGACATCGGCTCCCCTTGCAGTCCCCGTCGCAGCCAAGAGCGATGATGAGATCACTGGAACGCTGAGTTACGACGTTGATCTGGAGAAGGTCGAATCCCTCGGCGCCGATAAAGGCGATCTCGTCAACGATGCTGCCTTCGAAACGTTCATGGCCGAGGTCGTAGCCAAAGAGATCAAGCAGAACACCAAGAAGCCGGGACTCATCGCTACCTTGTCCCACGGCGCACACCGCGATGGCAAGGGCAAAGGCTACATTCCTGACACCGCCCGAGATGAGAACGCTTCAATGGTCGATGTCTACACCAACGCGGTGAAGAAGCTGCCGCTGACTGGCATCGAGGACACTGCCGAGACCTTGGTCAAGAATGCCCAGAACTGGTGGTTCGGCGTCGACTGCGAGCCTCCAGGAGGCGGGTCGGGCTCCGGTGACGGTGGATCATTTGATGGCAAGGGTGTGCCGAAGAAGGCAATCCCGTGGATCGAGAAGGCAGCCGCATCCTCGAAGGCGAAGATCCCTGCCGCATTCTTCGCCTACATCATGGACCGCGAAACCGACTTCCGTCCCGACATCTTCGCCAGCGACAGCAACGGCGGCACATGGGGTCTCTTCCAGATCAATGAGGCCATCTGGACGGAAATCTACGGGGGCGGATTCTCCACCGACAAGAACAACAACGGCACCTGGGACGTCAAAGAACCCCTCATCCACTCCGAATACGGGGCGAAGTATTTCGACAAGCGATTGGCCACAGTCCGCGGTATGCGCAAAGCCAATCCGGGCGCCGCTTACACGAAAGACCTCACAGAGCTCGAAGCGTTG
This sequence comes from Brevibacterium sp. FME37, assembly GCF_014897485.1. Lineage (NCBI taxonomy): Bacteria > Bacillati > Actinomycetota > Actinomycetes > Micrococcales > Brevibacteriaceae > Brevibacterium > Brevibacterium sp. FME37. The sequence continues at coordinate 29,467 of NZ_JABUYE010000022.1, read as the reverse complement.
ATGATTGCCCACAACTCCGGTGAGGGCAATCTGCAGAAATACCCCGATCTGCCCGCAGTAACGATGAGCTATCTCTCTGAGTTCCGCAAGAAATTCAAGGAATACGGCGGTGGCGAGCCCGGTGGGAAGTCCGACGGAGGCAACGCTGACACTGTCGCCGATGAGCCAGGAGATTCCGGTGATGACTCGGGCAGCGACGGCGGCGAGTCCTCGGGCAAGCTGGTCAAGCCTCAGGGCAAGCACCCCAAAACCTCTGACCGCAAGGCCCGCTGGGGCAAGTTCCACGCAGGCACCGACTACGGAATGCCCATCGGCACCGACCTGCCGGCCATGTTCGATGGCACAGTGACCTTCTCCGGGTGGATGAACGGCTACGGCAACTACACGATCGTGAAGGGAACGTGGAAGGGCGAAACCCTTGGCTACGCCTATGCCCACCAGGACAAGCAGAACGTCAAAGTCGGTGACAAGGTTCAGGCTGGCGACATCATCGGAGTCTCCGGCAACACCGGCATCGGCACTGGCCCGCACCTGCATTTGGAGTTGCGCACCAGTGAGTTCACAGGCCCAGGTCGAGAGCACAACACTGCCGATGCTGACGAGTTCCTCAACTCCAACGGTGCCAAGGTCGGCGGGAACAAGCCCAAGCCCGACAATGGAGGCGCTGACAACGCCGCCTGCGAGACAGCGGGCAAAGAGCCTGGCGATAAGGCCACGAGCGGGGATCTCAGCAATGAGGAGTGCCCACGAATTGAGAAACAGATCGAAGGCGCCCAGCCCGGCATTATCCGTCTCGCACGAGCCATCTGTGGTGAGTTCGACGAAAAGGAACTGAAGTCCTTCGGCGGTGTGCGCAAATCATCGTGGATCGGCAACAAATCCGACCACTACACCGGCAACGCCCTTGACATCATGATCAACGACTCCGGCAAGAATGACGCCGAGCTCGGCGACCGAGTGGCGAAGTATCTGCAACAAAACGCCAAGGAGCTGAACATGAAGTACGTCATCTGGGATCAGAAGATCTGGTATCCGGGCAAGGCCCCTGATGACTGGAAACAGATGGAAGACCGCGGATCGCCAACACAGAATCATAAGGACCATGTTCACTTCTCACTCAAGCACTAAGCGCCTACCTCTGACAGCCGCTGCGAGTCTCATGGGACTGACGTTGGCACTGGCCGGATGCCAGTCCGGCGATGACGACACACTCTCACGAGACCCCGGCGCACCGGAACAGGCCACGCAGGCCCAACCTGGAAACGAAGAACCCACTGGTGAGACAGAAGAGGAGACACCGGTTTCGATTACGCCCGCCGTGGTCAAGAAGCTCAGCACAGATGAGACCAAGGCCGCCGAGCAGGCGATCGGCTGCCTCTACACCTTCAATGGGGCGAAGCAGCATTCGGTCTCCGATGCTGTGGGCAATTGCACGCAGCTCATGACTGGTGACCTCAAGGGCCAGTTCTCATCCATGGGCGCCGTCGTTCCCACAGTGCCTGAGAGCTTTGACTGGGACGAAGTCATCGGTCATGAGGGGCAAGTGACCGGCATCGAAGCAACCGCCGTCGGTGATGGTGGGGAGCTCGGTGAAGGCGCGGCGAAGAACCTCAAGATGCCGACCTTCGATCTCACCCTTGAAATCGAGGGCTCAGAGACGACCGAGGTTACGTTCATGCTCGACCTGGCCATCAGCCGCGGCAAGGACAAGCAGCCGTGGAAAGTCGACCACTTTGACGCTTATGACAACACCGATGGACAAGGACAGCTATGAACCTCAAGACAAGCCTCATCGTCATCGGCATTCCAGCGGCTATCATCGCAATCATCGTTGCTGCCTTCCTCGTTTTCTCAGGCCCCGAGGCCGACGAAGACGATGCCGGCCCGGCTCCCACTCCAATCTCTGAAGGCGACGTCGAAGAGGAGGCGACACCGGCACCCGAGGAGACTCAGGATCCGGCCAGTGCTGAAGAAGACGCGGTTCAAGAGGTCGCCAAAGACTTCACTCGCGCCTACGTGAGCCTGTCATACGAAGACGATTCTCCGAATCCGTGGGTGGATGCCATCAAAGAGTTCTCGACTTCGAAGTTCTATGACTCCCGCACCAAAGGTGTCGATCCCGATGATGGTGGGACGATGGTCAGCGAAATGGAACGTCGCCATATGAGCGAGTTCCCGGAGTTCGATAACACTTACGTCCAGAAGGACGATGCGAAGACCTACCGGGTCTATGTCCAATATCAGCTGGTCAACGAGTCCGATGGCGGCCGCTTCCTCACAGGCGACTTCTCAGTCGTCACCGTGGTCAAGTCTGGTGACAAATGGCTGGTCGACGGTGAGGGCACGAGCGAAGAGGCCCAGAAGGGCTTCTTTGATCAAGGCCATGATCACTGACGTTCTTGGCTCACAACGCGTCATCGCACTGCCGAACCGGCACCGGTCGCCCACCAGGCCCTCGCCCACGACAAAATGAGTACAGTGGACTCATTATGCAGTACAGAGCAATGGCACTAAGTTTCACCGCACTCGCATGTGTATCAACCCTCTTGGCTGGGTGCACCCCGGAACCCAACGGGCCTCCCGTCAAAGGAGAAGAATCGAGTGAGGAGCGGACCTACTCGAAGTCCTCCAAAGACACGCCAGCGTCACGGACTCCTAAGAATGCGTGCTCTCAGTCAGGCGACGGCCTGAGAGAGCCCGTCTGGACTGACAGCAGCAGCGTCAATGTCAACATCTCCCCTGTATTCGCCGGGTCTCCAAATATGGATGAGGTGTCGTATGACGACACTCGCTCGGACGGATGGGACAACTACTCGCACGAATTCGACCCGAACCGCCTGATCCTTGTCGCGCTGAAGAGTTCAAGCCTCCCATTGAAAGCCGACGACCTGACAAGGTTTGCATTCCAACCCATCCACCGAGATGGAGCACACACTGTTTGTGAGGACGCACTCGACACCACTGTGCGATTCATCGGCAATCGCGACGCCGGCAACAATCAGGAGGCGTCAGTGTGGGAGATTACGTCCGACGAAGAGTTCTATCGCGAACCTGAATTCGGAAAAGTGAGCCTCACCATCCGACAAGCCCGTATCGAAGGGATGCCCGACCGGTACGTAAAGCGTCAGCAGAAAGTCGAAAGCGGGGACCCTGGCACGCCAAAGAGAGCCCCCGCTTTCGATGACCTCAAGTTCTACTATCAGAACCGCTAGGCACGACTACCTAGACATACGAGTCCACAGTTTCCCGTTGGCAGGATTGCGGATGAGTTGGTCGGCGCCGACTGTTTCGCTTGTACCGTCATCGTCGTCGACCAGCATGACGTCGATCTCATTGAACTGGTCGATTGCCCAGTTATCTGGCATTGGCTGTCCGAGATTTCCAGTCCATCCGTACGACAGGTTGCCGACGAAGCTCGCCGAGGCCAAGCCTTTGTCGTGAAGTTCGTTGCACACAGCTCTGGGACCATAAACACCTACCGGGTTACTGCCCAGAGCTGTTGATTCAGCATTGAGCTCCTCGAAGTACGGCACGATGAGATCCGCAATCGTGGATCCGAAAGCGTCGAAATCAACTGCATAGAAGATGGTCACGTCGCCCGGCATCCCGAGTGCGTCAGCCCTAGTGTGAGCCAGTTGTGCGTCTGTGGTCCCTCTCCCCGGAATGAAATAGTCGGGGCCATTGGCTGAGGTTTGCCATATTGGAGCGATACCGAAGCCGATGATCATGCCGGTGTCGGGGTCCTCAACGGTCATCTCAAGAAGCTGGTCGATCTCCTCGAGAGTCATCTCCTTATCGAGCACCGGGTCCGGAGCGTTTTGCATATACCGGCCAACGAACGAGATGTGCATCGAACTCAGCGCCGCATCGTCATTCGAGAACGTGTCGGTCTTGTCTTCCAACCGAGTCGCAAGATCGATTCCCATCACGTGCTCTCCAGGCTCGGCGATGATGTCGTCGAAGCCGCGCGACTGATTTCCGTGGCTAATGAAAAGAGCCGTGATCATGTCTTCCGTCGCCACTCCTTCCCCAATAACGTTGAGGCGCATAAAGCTCGCGAACTGATACAGGGTCCTCTCCAAATCGATCCAGTTTGGAGACTGCACATTCACGAAATCGAATCCGTTCAAGTAAAGGCCATAAGTCAAGACATCAGCCCAAACGCCTGAAGAATCGTCCTGCTCTGTCATGACAGACGGGATCTCAGCCTGAGTGTTGTCGCCCCAATACCCGTCTGGATTCTTGATGCCTGAAATGAGCTGTACGGCGCTGATCAATGCTCGCGTCATCTGTGGCGTGACAATACCGTCGGCTGGCGCGAGTCCGAGCTGCGGCTGATATCCGGGTCCGTTTAGGCGCCTCTGGATGGTCCGAATTTCGGTGTCCCCACCTGAGACGAGGACGTACGCGTCCTGACTGCACAGCCCCTTCCAGATTTCGTCGGTGATCACTGGGTTGCCGTAGTCGTTTTCAGTTGCGTGATAATTTGCGTCATCGCACATCGTCCGCAGCGCCTCTACAGTGAGGTCGGAGAAGTGGCCGAACTCTCCCGTCCCAACAGCCGGAGCGTTGTAGCCTTTCACCCGCAGTGCTGACTGCGCGATGGAAATGAATGTCTGGTCTTCACTGGTCGGTGGCGTGAGGTCGGGCACGGCAGCCTTGAGGTCATTGCCGAAGACGCCATCAACGTCAGTGCCGGAGAATCCGAGCTCCAGTTGCAAGCCACGAATGATGCCTCGGATAGTCCCCCACCCAGCGATTCCATCCTCGTCGAGGCTCTCCCACTCTGAGTTCGAACCAAAAACGCTGTTCAACCAAGCTTGAATCTCTTGTACGTCGTCGCGCCCATCAGCCATGACGATCACGTTCCTCTCAATTTGAGCTTGTGACTAGACGAACCCCCTTGGCCTGGAATCTGGCGCGTGAAATTCGAATGTATAAGCCTATGTTCGGTTTTAGACACCATTTCAGCGCTTTTGATTTGAGTCAAGACCTCGGATGAAGGACATCTCCGACAGCAGGCTCACCACCGTGTATAGCCGCCCTGACCCCGGCATCAGGGCCAATTCTGACGCGAAGCTACCGGCGTCCTGTGACGGATTGTCATTTTGCCGCACGTATACCGGGCATGAGCACTTTCACAACCAACCGTGTCCAGGCTGGTATCCCCGAAGGCGGCCAGTTCGCGCAATCGGCCCGGTCACGTCCTGATGTCTCCGATCTCATTGTCGACACCGATGACGACGGTGATGCTGGCCAGCCTCTGACCAACGATCACCTCTCCCATGTTGAGAAGCCGGTCAACTACCTCTGGAACCGCTACGGCGCCTCTTCGTCGAACCCGGACTACACGCGCGAGGAGATGATGCAGAACTCCTACGTCAAGGTCATGGAATCCATTGCTGATGGCAAGCGTGCGAAGAATCCAAAGGCGTATGTGACGAAGCTGGTGAAGAACTGTTTTGCCGAGGCTTTCCGCAACGGGTCTGACTACCGCACGATCAAGACCCGTTCGGAGATCGACGCCAGGTCAGCGGCAATGTCTCAGAACTTGGGCCGCAGTCTTCGCCCGTCAGAAGTCGATCGCATTACCGAAGAGGTCCGGGCCTCGAAAGACAAGCATGATCGCCCCAGTAAGGACCGCCTGGCGCGGTCGAAGATGACAGTCTCAGCCACAGATGACATCACCCTGGTCGCCGAGCTCAATTCCGCGAACGTGGACTCAGCCGAAGAGGCCTACTTCACCAGTGAGGCACCGGAGGTCGCAGGATCTGAGGCATTGCTGAGCGAGGCTGAGGAACGAGGGATGCACAACGCCTACGGTCTGCGCCGTAAAGCTTCCACTGCAATTCTTGCCCACCACGGGGCGCCGGCAGTCGTTCCCAACTCGGTGAAGTCCCACCGCCGCAACGCTGCTCGTAAAGTTCTCGAGTCCCAGGGAATCCACGAGGCGATGCAGGACCACAACAACGGCTATTCCACTGATGGCACCCAGGCGCTCTTCACTCCCTGGTCAGGCCGCAACACCCTGTCAGTCGACCAGAAGGATGCGATCGTCGATGCTCTTTCAACCGGTGACGGCGAGTACGCCTGGGATTTGTGGACAGGCAGCGCAGCTGTCTCTGACACGGCCACGAACAACAAAGACGAAGGTGTGAAAACCAAGCCGAAGGCGTCAACTCACGATGCGCAGGCCCAAGATCCTCAGCCCTCGTTCGCGTGGTTCTAGGCAGTATCGAGACTGCGACGAAAATCGGCGCATAGACAGTAGTAGAGGCATCAAAGCCTGGTCCTCGTACGCGAAAGTTAGGAAAGAACAGTGACCCCCTCAGAACCCGTCATCATGGCAGCAGAACTCAACCTCCGAGGCAACTGGGACACCATCTGGTCAGCCATCTCCGGAGACTCTGATGTCACCAAGCTGCTTGGCATCTTCGGCACCATCATCGTCATCGCAGCCATTGTCGGCTTCATCTGGGCCAAGCGCCGCGGTGATGGTGGCGGTGGTGGCGGTGGAAACGCTCATCAGGGCCGGACGAAGTTCCTCATCGGCGCACTCGTCGTCGGCACCCTCATGGCCGCACCGTCGGTGATCCTTCCACTTGCTCTGGGTGTGGCTGACCTCGTCGGCAATGTCGGTATCCGCCTGTTCGAAAAGATCTTCTGACCGCGCAGGCAGGACCAGGCAAGCCCTTGCCCATGTGGGCAAGGGCTGACGAGGAGAAAATGGAGGTGATTGCTGATGGCCAGTACAGATGAGAAGAAGACGTATCCGATCATCTTCACTCTCACCGACCTCACGGGCAAGGAAGCACAGACTGGGCGAACAACGGTCATGTGGGGAACAGAAGTACCTCGCCGCTACGTCTACCTGGCCGTCGCTGGCTTCTTCCCCGGCATCATTGCCATGGCGATCACTGCCCCCCTCCTCGGGGTATACGCGTTTGGCGCATTTGCCTTCGTCATCGTCTCCATCATCGTCATGGTCGAGTGGCGGTCCCGCACCGGATTGAAGCAGCGGTTGTACAAGACGGTCTACGACTCAGTGACAGCCATTGAGAACGAGTTCATCCTGTGCGGAAAGCGCATCCCCGTCGCCGCCTACTCCCCCGGCGTCATCTACCGTTCGACTGTCGTTACTGATGTAGGCAACCGGGAGATGAACAAGGCCTCATCTATGCCTGGGCTCGGTTCGGGAGACATCGATGAGGTCCACGACATCTTCTCTGATCTTGTCGGCGACGAGGATGCTCAGTCCATCACTCGGCGCAGCACCGAATTGCCCCACTTCAAGGCGACTCCTCCTGCCAAGCCTCGCAAGTTCGGGCGACGAAACCCTCATGCCCCCAACGCCGACGAGGTCGAAATGGCCGCGGTCGCCGGCCACCTCACAGTCTCTGAAGTCAGTGACCCCGGCTTCGATGGGCTCGAGCTCGACGGCCCGTTGCCGGAGCTGTCGGCCGACACGGAGACACCCGATCCCCCGCCACGGAAGAAGCGCGGGAAGGCCAAGAAGACCTCAACCTCGGCACCCGCCACTCCCCCAGGCACAACCGATCTCGGACGTGTCGACGACGCTCTTGAAGGGTTCCTGTAAGTTATGGCGTTCGTTCCCCGCACCACGCTGGATCTACCAGCACCGAAGGCAAAGGCCGCGCGTTCCACCGCAGCTTCAAAAGCATCCGGCTTTGATTTCAGAGACCGGCTCCTTCGTGCTCTCCAGTGGTCACTGCTCGGGGCCGTTCTGCTCTCATTCATCATCGGTGCCGCACCCTCGGCTGATACACCTGAAGACTGGATCGGAGGAGACCTCGCTGACACCTCGGGCCACCGGACCTCGATTCAGGCCTCCAGCGACTTCATCCTGGCAGCCGGTGATGACAAAGATGACCCGACAAAGGGAGGCTGGTACGAGAACTGCTTCGCTGAGCCCGACCTCAAGGATCACAAAGAAGGCATTGTCGATGATCCAGGGTGTGTGAAGACTGTCGGTAAGAAATCGTGGACCGAACCATGGCACCAGTTCTTCTCAGACACGTCCAACAAGGAAAAGCTGGGCTCCCAGACGTGGAGCTCACGTCTCTTGCCTCTCTACCGCTGGGACAACGCCACCACGACCATCTTCAACAACGTTGCCGGCAACCAGATGTCGAACGCCCAAGCAAACTCGCACGCCATCATCAACGGCGGTGTGATGGCTGTGGGCAACGGCGAATTCTCGATGACGACCACGTTGGCCCGCACCGCCTCAGACTTCGATTTCCTCGACGTTGCCGGATACTACGTCGACCTGTCGTTCGCCAAGATCGGAGAAATGCTCCTCAACGGCTTCGTCGGCCTCACCGTCGTTGCCGCCATCGTCATCGCCGCCTGGCGCTACTACCGGCGCGGTGGGGCGGGTGTGAGCTTGTTTTCCCTCCTGCTCAAGCCCCTCATCCTCGTCGTCGTCTTCGTCGTCCTCACCTCCGGAGCTCAAGACACAGTCAAGGATGGGAAGACGAATGACGCGAAACCTGGCACCGGCTCCCCGTGGTGGGTGGGCAAGACCCTGACCACATCCGTCGAGACGCTGGCTGACCCAGTGCAAGGATTGGTCACAGAGACGCTCGAACCCTTCCATCCCAACTCCGAGGACGGTTACCACGAGAAGGTCAACTCGTGCTGGGCCCAGCGACAGTCCATGCAGGATGCCTACAAGCACTATGCCAAGAAGGCCGGTGGCAACGCCTCGACGGCTCAGACGATCTCGGCGATGTGGGAAAACACGGGTCTCATGGCGTGGATGACCTCGCAATACGGTACAGACATGGACACGTACGAGTCTCGAACCTACTGCCGACTCCTCGACGACCTCGGGAATATTCCAGCCAATGAGCGATACCTCGCCCCGCTGGAAGACCACGATCTAAAGCCCACCAGCTTGTCGCCGTGGGGGAGCTACCCCGACCCGCAGGAGCGCTCGACAAGCCAGTTCATGTGGGCTGCGTGCACCCTCGACGAGGATGACAACTGGTCACTCAGTGCTGCATGGAAGCGGGCTCTGGGTAAGGACGCAAAGCACATTAATTGTGACGACTGGTATAACAAGGCTGCGAGTGACAAATCGCTACCGGAAGCGATTACACCTTCCACCGAAGGTCAAAAAAGTATCTCAGAACAGTTCGGCGCCGACCCTGGTGTGAACAGCTTCGTCCAGCGCTTTATGGGTTATGACCGCGGTGGATTCCAGACCATGACGCTCTTCTACCTGCTGGCAGCGACCTTGACCATGTTCGCATTCGGACTCATCTCGGTCCTCATCCTCGGGGCAAAGGTTATGCTCGTCGTCGCACTCATTGCCTTGATTGCAGCCATCATCAAGGATGTCCTGCCGTTTGCGATTGCTTCGGCAGTCAAAGAGACCGCGTTGACGTTCGTCGGGGCCACGATTGTGTCTGTCTTCGCCTCGCTGATCTTCATTGTGGTGACCATGATTGCCTCGGTACTCACGGCAGGCGGACTCGAGCTTTTGGGACGCGGATCTTTGGCGGCGATGCTGTGGACCGGTTTTGCTCCGATCCTAGCCATTGTGGTCTTGCACATCATGTTCAAGAAGTGGTTCAAGAAACCGTCTCCGTTCACGCCGTCTGGCGCGATGGCGTGGGCAGGTGGCAAGCCAACCGGCGAAGCCTTCGGAGAGGGAGCGAATGCCTTGACCGGTGGCGGCGAAGGAGGTGGGAAGGGCGGCCCTGGTGGTCGCAACCCGCTTTCCGGACTGGGGTCGGGTGGTGACAAGGGCTCTGGCGACATTCCCAACAGCAACCGCGGTCTCGATGGCGAAGATGGAATGGATCCCAAGGGTCTGTCGGGCCCGAAGACCCCCGCAGTGGCCGGCGCTGGTGCTCGTGGTCTTGGCGCCGGAGCAGATGGGACTCGCGGGCCCAACGATGCCGCGAATGCGAGCATCGATGACACTCTGCTGCCTCCACGTACTCCGATGTCATTTGGTGAGGCCAAGTCCAAGCGAGAGGGCGACGAGACGGCTCGCAAGGAGGCTAATGCAAACAACAAGGCGATGCGTCAGGAAACCAAACGTGCCCGGCAGTTCGAGCGAAAGGATGCCAAGCAACGCGAGACTATGCTCAAGAACTACGCCAAGGAGGATGCCAGCAGAGGCATCGCCGGAGCGAAGTCCGATGCCAAGGACGCGCTGAAGGCCCGCGAGTCTTCAGGACTGCAAAAGTTCAAAGAAGGTCAGGCCATTCGCCGAGATCGTCGAGCCGCTGTCGACTCTCACAAGGAAATGAAGTCGCATTTGATGAACACCGCAGGCAGTGCCGCAATCGCCGGGCAGCAGGCGTCGGCGGCTAAAGCTGATGCCGGCATGACTATGGCCAGCATGGCCCAGCAGGCCTCAGCTGGGGTCATCAATAGTGATATGCCTGGACCGGTCAACATCAACGAGGTTAACGCGGGCGGAAATCGCGATCACCAGATGGATCCGCGGGCGTCGGAGAACACTCGTCCAGACCAGTTCGCCGAAGACCAGTTCATCGATGCACAGGAAGGTAAGTACTTCGACGATCCATATGCGGACATTCCAACGACCGGTGAGGCAATGTCGGGTGGAGCCCCAAACGTCAACGGTCCGCCCGCTGGCCCAACTCAGCCGGTCCAGCCCCAACAGCCGGTGGCCCAGCCGCAACCGATCCAGCCGGATTCGCAGCCGGTCCCTGAACCCCAGCCGGATTCGCAGCCGGTCCCTGAACCCCAGCCGGAACCGCGAGCTGAGCCGATTCCAACACCCCAGCCACCTCGGCCGGCAGAGCCGCGGCGGGAACCTTTCAAGCCGGAATCTCCGGTCGTGGGTCGTCCCGCCCGTTCATCAATGACACCAGATGTAGGAGATATGCCACCGAAGATTTGAACCCAAAGCCGTGATAAATTGGCGAAATCAAGAGATTACATGGGAGGAATCATCTTGGCATTCGTCATGGCACAGTTGCCACCAATATCAGGATTCGCCGCACCCGGCACGCATGGGTGCGGCGAATCGTCGTTGTCGCACATATGCGCAGGTCAGCACCAAACAGGATGCCGAAGGATTGTGGGTCCGACGTAAAACTCGGGCATGAGGGTTATCCCAACACTTATTACGTGATTTCGCGCCGACAAACAAGCACTGTTGACTATTGAACAACCGAGCGTAGTCAGTCTGTAGTCACCATAGACCTAACAACTTCCCGTCTTATCATGTGCCTAGAGAGGCTGTGTGACGGTCGACCTGCGACAAAGGACAAATGATGAAGTACACGAGACCTGTAGCTCTGACCGCGACAGCACTAATGCTGGCAGCTCTGACAGCGTGCGGAGGTGCCGGGAAGATGCCCGAGGACCATCGGCAGGCCTTATATTGGGCAGTCGAGAACTTCACAAATGGTCATTCTGACGAAGTGGCAGAGGCGATCCCGCCTCATGATATGTCGGGGAGCAACTATCTCGAAGACATCGGAAATGGAGTTGTCGGCGAAAAATCGAAGTGCAAGCCCGATCCTGACACGGTGAAAGCCAACGACGAAATGGTGTCTGTGACGGTTTCCTGTGAGGACCCGCTGCCGGGTGGTCAAGGGTTGGAGAACGGCCCCGAAGCCAGTCTCTTTATCGATCAGCAGGGCGTCATGAACGACTTTCAGTTCGAAGAGGAATACATAGACCCGAACCCACCACAGTACATACCCTGATGTCGCCAACATGACATCTCACCATCATCGCTGCACTGCCCATCGTTACACGAGCATAGAACGACACGGAGTGTGCGCTAACTCAATCGGCAATTCGCACAAGCGCAGGGGGCCTCAACGATCACTCAAGGCCCCGATCACGGTACTTCTTCGGGCGCGCCTCCATCCCTCAGAACCTGACATCGAGACGCGTCGTTGAGCATCGGCGTTTCGAGGAAATTGAGCAAACCAGAATAAGAGCAGCCATGTCCGTGCAGCGCGAAATTGGGGCGGCTGACGATATACAGAGATGAGGAAACTCGCATATGAAGAGACGACTGCACCGCCTCAGCGGGTTATTCCTGGTGGTCGGGGTGAGTGCCGCGTTGTCGGCATGCGCCCAGGGCCAGAGCACTAAGGCTGCCTGCCAGGTCGTGATGGACAAGGAGCGCGCACTGAACGTCAACGCTAAGACCAGCGTTCGGGAAGCTGTCGCGTCCATCCTCAGGGGTGACGACGCCGGAGTGTCGGAGTACTTCGTCACCACACACGACATCATTGCGAAGGTGGGCGAGGACGTGAACAATGAAGACCTTGTCGGAGAGCTCGAGAACTTCGGCGAGATCTTGCAAAAGGCCGAGGACGAACTAAGCGAGTTCGATCCTTCGAAGTTCGCACTCGGCGGTAGCGGAACGGTGCGAGAGCTCTATCAGGTCCAGGATGCCCAGGACAGACTCACCGACGCAGTCCAGGGCGCCGTCGACCAGATCACGGAGCTCTGCGGCGAAGGTTAGATCCCGAGCCCGCTCCATGCTCCTGATGCAGGTTCACGACCCGAGGGGCTGGCAATCGACGCACAAGGTCCCGCACTACGCGCCTCTTCAGTCCAGCCTCTATCCCTCAGGATCGGACAATTGACCGCCCCCAACGAGCAACAATGTTTCGAGGAAAATTGAGCAACACAGAACCAGGGCAGCCGCCGACAGGCCGCATAGCCCATGGATTGAGCCCTATGGTGGGAAGAGATCCACGCGAAAAAGGACGGGTGGCTTCCCCACTCGAACTGCTCTTAGATCTAACATTCGTCGTCGCCATCAGCACATCTGCATCGCAGTTGGCCGAAATGACCAGTGCAGGGCATGTGGCTTCTGCAATCGGAGCGTTCGTCCTCGCCTCATTCGCCATCTGTATCGCCTGGATCAACTTCAGCTGGTTCGGGTCGGCCTTCGATACCGACGATTGGCTGTACCGGATTCTGACTATGGTCCAGATGATGGGCGTCGTAGTCTTTGCGCTCGGATTGCCAGCAATGTACCGGTCGGTCGAGGAGGGTCATCACCTCGACCTGCGCCTGATGGTGATCGGCTATGTGGTGATGCGTATTGCCATCGTCTTCCAGTGGTGGCGGGTGGCCCGATCCGCGCCGCAGTACCGCAAAGTCGCCCACTCCCACATTAGGTGGACCGTGTTCATCCAGGTCGCATGGGTTGGTCTGTCGTTCTCAGGTCTGCCGACTCTCGTCATGGTGCCACTCTTCCTCATGATAGGAGTCTTCGAGCTGCTCCTGCCCATGATCACGCAGGGTGCAGCCGATGGTATCCCATGGCACCCTCATCACATGGCGGAGCGATTCAGCCTGTTTGCGATCATCACGCTAGGAGAGAGCGTCGTGGGGACTGTGGCTTCGTCGTCGGGGCTGCTTGGCGGCGCCGACGGCCTGACCTGGACGACCAACACGGTTGCCGTCGTCATCGCCGGTGTGGGACTGACCTTTGGAATGTGGTGGGTCTATTTCGCCACCCCGTTCGGAGAAGTACTCCAGCATCGCAAGCGTCGTGGGTACTTGTTTGGGTACGGCCACATTCCGCTATTCATCGGTACTGCCGGTGTCGGGGCCGGATTGCATGTCGCTGGGCTATATCTTGAACACGACAGTGCACTCAACGAGACGACTGTGGTGTTGGCTGTGGCTGCGCCCGTTGCCTTGTATGTAGCGATGGTCTACATCCTCCACACATTATTGTTCTTCTCCGGAGGCACGTTTCACGCCGTTCTCTTAGGCACCACGCTGGCGATTCTCGCCGCGACAGTCGGTATGGCAGCCCTCGGAGCACCAATGTCGGTATGCCTGTTACTGATCATGGCGGCCCCGTTTGTCACCGTTGTCGGCTACGAAACCATCGGCCACACACATCAAGGGCAAATGCTTGCAAAGCTCGATGAAAAGGCTGAGTGATCGGTCTCGTTGGATACCAGCCACCTGACACCAAACTCTTTTGACAAGGCTTGACAAGATCCGAGATAATGGGTGTTGAAACTACTAAGGCCTGGAGGCTGATCGCCGTGAACACGAAAGACCGCTATCGCAAGGCTCTCAAGCGTCGAGCAGTCAAAATGGTCGACGATCTCATCGAATCTGACGAAACCTCAGACTACTCCGAGGCAGCGGTCGAAGTGAAGATCCATGCGATGCGCGATGCCTTCCAATCGGCTGGCCGAGTCAATGATCGCATTGGCCCGTTTTACACGTCTGGACGAGTTGAGAGACTGCTCGGTGTCAGTAGGCAGGCTGTGTCAGAACGAGCACGGAGAAACAGGCTCCTGCGTGTGACTACATCCGATGGGGTGAAGGTCTTCCCTGCCTTCCAGTTCACTGCCACTGGTGTTCGATCCAACTTAGTTCCTGTGATAGAAACACTCCTTAACTCTGGTGCCGACCCATGGACTGTGGCCTATTGGCTCACTGCGCCGATGAACTCCTTTGACGGCAGGACCGCGGTGGAAGTAGTCGGTGACGGTGCAGACGCTCGACGCCGGCTGCTAATGCAGGCGGCGGATGACGCCGCTTCCTGGCGGACTGAATCTGCATGAGTCAGGAACGAGCAGAAAGCTCTTTGTCACTACCCGATCTCGACGTGGATTACTCTGAATTCCCAACCTTCGAGCATAAGGATCGGCTGCGGTGGTATCGGGCCCACCAGGGAGAGCAGTCTCCTTGGTGGTTTTCCAGCAGCGTTGGACGGTTCAATCTCTTCAGCCCGAGAGGCACATTAAATCTCGGATCGTCCTCGACGACAGCACTCAGGGAGAGACTCGGTCCAGTCCTACTTGGCAGCCGTGAAATCCCAGAGACCGCGCTGACTGGCGTGGAAGTCTCATGTCTTGAAATACCCCAACTGAGCGCCGCCGACTTTCTTCACGAAGCAGCGGCGTCTTTCGGGGTGTTGGCCGCAGACGCATCTGCGCCGATGGACCCCACCTACACAATCACTCGCCGTTGGGCCCACACTTTCGACAGAGCCGGAATGGGCGGTATTCGCACCCGCTCACGATGCGGCGCCGGGCGCGACCCTCAATGCCTCTTCATGTTTGGCAGCGAGGGCGAACATGAGCTCGGCGACATCCTCGACAGCGAATCAGCCTCTGCAAACACGATCGTTGCAGACATGGCAGGTTACAACGTGGAATCCGTTCCAGATTCAGGATCAATCGTCATCGACCCGTGAGCTTGGTGGCGCCGATTTGCGACGATCTTTCGAGCTTTCTTCATCCGCGCCAGCGCCTGCTCCCGGCTTTCTTCGTCGTCGGTGTAGTCACTCATTTCAGCGATTGCCTCGTGCTGCTCAGCCTTCCGCTGCTCTTTGTATTCGAGGACATCCGCCAAGCGAACGCGGCGGTGTGTATTGGGCTTCTCAAAGGGGATCCTGCCCTCGTCGAGTAGCTTCACGAGCGTTGGGCGCGTGACTCCGAGAATCTCGGCCGCCTGCTGCGTTGTCATCGTTAGAGAGTTGGGAGTGATGGTGACTGCCATGCCCGATCGCATTGCGTCCACAGCTTTGACCAGGATCTCGTAGATCTCATGCGGCAGCTCTACCTGATCTCCTGCGTCTGGTCCCGAGAGGTAGAAGCGAGGTTCAGGCCGAGAGCCAGTCTTCGCTGCGTGAGCTTCGATGAAGTCGTAAACCTCACCTGTGCCCTGGTCCCCTGGCACGTAGAAGGTGTCCTGCGCTGCTGCACTCGTGCTCATGATGTCTCGATTCTCGATTTTCGTTTCTTGCGTTTTACCCATCGTAGACCGTCGCCAACTCCCGCGTCTACCGAATCCTTCGCAAGTTATACGTTGAGCCCGACACAGATTGATCAATCCGTGTCGGGCTCTGCGTCTAAGAGCGCTTAGCTCGTGGCCTTCATGAGCTCGTCGTCGAGCCGGTCGAATTCCTTTCGGATATCTTCGACCGTGAGGACCTCATAACCGCGCCGACTCGGCTCTGCCTCTTCGAACTTGGTCTTCCATATCTCGTGGGAGCGAGTCTCACACACCAGGTCGAGCCCACCCTTGTGCGCATTCTGCTGAATCACTGCATCAATAATTTTCTTCTGATCGGCACTCAGATGGGAGTCGTCAGGATTCCCGTGGGTCCATTCCTCGAGATAGTGCAATCCACGATGCTCCTGATAGAGAGAGTAGACAACGGGGCCATAACGCCATGCACGGATCTCATCGTTGAAGAGAGGTCCCCGAAGCCATGCCAGGCTCCACCCCTGCGCAAGATAACAGAGCTTCTGGAGCTTGATCGCCTGGATTCGCCCGGTCTTCTTGAGGATGTAGTTTGCTACATCATGAGCATTTGTCTGTACCATCGTGCCCCTCTCAAACTCGCCAGTTAGGCCAACACTAGCCGCAGCCCCTGACATGGCTCGTCGGCCAAGAGAACAACTTGGGGCTGAAACCTTACAGTCAGGCGTCCTCGGTTGCGGGGATCTCTTCCTGGGCTCGACGCTTGTGCGCGACGATCTTTCAAGCTTCCTTCATCCGCGCAACTGCGAGGCCAGGGCTCTCTTCCATCTCGTCGCCGTATTGTCCCAGGGCCTCAAGTGCTCGGTATTGCCACGCTTTCCGCTCGTCTCGATACGCCAGAACATCGAGGAGGGTAACCCGTCGGTGAGCGAAGCGACCGTGGGAAGGAATTTGGCCGCTATCGCTGAGATTGACGAGGACCTGCAGTGCGACGCCGAGAATCTTTGCCGCGTGTTGAGTGCCAACGACTATTGCAGTTAAGCGCCACCGATATTACCTTTCAGCGCCCACGGATCGCAGCGCTGCGCGGCGGCTCTAATGGTGGTGGGGCTCTCGGCGCGCCGGCTCCCCGCCGTCTTGTGGCTTTGAACGCGTGGGCGAATGAGGCAACTGAGGTCTCGGCGTAGTTACGGGCCCCAAATTGATGGGTGCGGTTTGTCATGATGTAAGAGACTCCGATCTCCCCACTGAAGAGGTTAGCGTCTGCAGATATCCACGTGGCGATGCTCTTGACAATGAGGCCAGCGTCACATGCGGCACCATCACTGGTCACACTCACGTCACCGGTGCTCAGGCCCAGGTTCGCTTCGGGAAGAGCGCATCAAGACTGCCCGACGGGCCCGGAATATCACCAAGCCCGGTGATGATGAAACGCTGCTCACCTCGCCCCAGCTGTGGTTCGTGGTTACGGACGAGCTTCGATACGAGTCAGATAGTTCCGGATTATTGCAATGTACTCGCTGCGAAGCGGCTCCGACTCGAGATATCCCATATGCGCGACGCCGGTCTGGGTGATGTGTTGGGAATCAGAAATTTTACTTGCAATGTCTGCGAGGTGCACAGGTACGCATTCGTCAAACTCCCCACCGAGAACCAATGTAGGAACCCGAATCCGTTCCAAACTCTCGAAGATATCCCATTCCGTAAGAGTACCTGTGACATGGTAGTCAGACTGTCCAATCATCGTCCGGAACGTGAGCATGCTCATGCGATCCGAGTCGAGGTTTACGGGAGAGGTCCGTACCACGCACGCCCGTAGGTACTCTTCTTGGGCTAGCCAATAGTCGGGATCGTCGGTCTGTCCCCGGAGCTCACGGCCATATGTGCGGTCAAGCACGTTGCCTGGAAGTTTGGCCATCAATTCTCGGGCTTCCTTTTGGAACCGAGGTATGCTCGCCACACCGTTGGCACTAATCAGACTTGTCCAGTTGGGCGCCCGCTCGGCGGCATATTGGAGGCCAAGCATCGCACCCCACGAGTGCCCATAAACGTGCGGACGGTCAAGACCGAGACCTTCAATAACGGCGCCGAGTTCGTCAAGGAAACGATCCACAGTCAATAAAGACGTGTCGTTGATCGGATCAGAACGTCCGACTCCAAGTTGGTCGTACCAGATTATTTCGCGTTCCCGCGCGAGTGGCTCGAAGGCCTCGAACAATGGATCACTTGGATAGCCCGGTCCACCATGAACGAGTACCAGCGGCACACCACCACTACCCATCCTGCGATACCAGACGTCTCCTCCCGGCACAGATATATACCCTTCAATCATGTCAACCTCGTATTCAATCAAGTGTCATATACAAACCAACGGGCCGAAGCCCAGTCATCCAGCCTTGCACCGGAACAACATTTCCCAGAAGTTGAGCTTCTACCCCATCAGCGCAGGCGCTGTAAATTTCAACATGGATGTTTCATATCCTGAACGCTTAGCAGGACACGAACCCGGGCGGTCAGAAATAGGGCTTCAAATCAAGAAGGTCCAACTTCACGTGCTCTTGTTAGTAGCCGGGTTGTTCACGTCTGGTGGCTGGTAGGCAGACTCCTCAATTCTGTCGATCAGTCCATTTTTGAACCGAAAGTACATCGTCGCCATTACGTCGCTGCGAGAGCCGTCAGCCATCGCCAGGTGGAGCACCTGTTGTTGAAGGACCTCGTCCGGCTTCTGAAACTGTCGGATAACGTCGTAGCGTAACGAATCGACGGCCGCGACAAGTGGTCTGAGCTGTTCGATCTTCTCGTCAACCGACTGGTCTCCGCGACCGTCGTTGTGCCACATAGTTGCCGTCTCTGTACACAGGGCCCGCATACGTTCGAAGTCGTACTCTTCCAGACTACGCAAACACTCCATTGCCGTCTCCCCGATATTCTGAACTGTCATTCGATCGTGCCTTCCTTATTTCTCGCCGAAACGAGGTATTGATAATGTCTGCGACTCGAGGAATAGACGCCACCGCCGACCATCCTGATCTGGGCGCAACTGCACCTTCGTCCACGGTGCCCTCTGGCCGTGCCTTCTCGGCCACGATTCGAAGTTTAGGGACAGGAACTTCGGAATATAAGTCTTGTTTTTCTCAAGCAGTGAGAGCAGCAGGCCTAAAATGCCAGGTCACGACAGTTCCTGCTCGCCGAATGCAGTCGCCTACTCGGAACAGTTCGACGAAGACTGTGCCGACGTCACCCCAAAAGGAAGCCCGTCTCGCTAGCGCTCGGAAGTTGGTCGCAACCAAGGGGGCAGAATTTTTCCGCCAGGAGGCGACGGCGAGGAAACGGGAATCCCAACAGGCCGCTCACGCTTATCGGGCGATCACTGCCCGTGTGGAGGGCCTCGTCGCCACCCGTGACCGGGCTCGCCAACAGTCACCGCCGATCTGGCCGCGGCCACGACCGACTAAGCTACGCCGAACCGTGGCGTTGGCTGACAGGTAACGGTGTTCGTTCGCCGCAGAATGGCGGCATCGCCATTCGCAGGCAAAAGTGTGAGTTAGAACCTTAAATGACTTGGTCTTCGCGGCCCTGCGCAACCACTGAGCAAAGGCGACCGTGCTGCCGTCAAATTCTGGAGTGAGCCCTGCGAGGACGTACACCGTTTACAGTGCAGTCGATGTCGACAGTGGCACATTTGCAACTGTGGCGACCCGCACAACGTTCCCTCACCGAAAAACAAACGCCTTTGACCCTGATCATCGGTCCGTGACCACCAAACAGTGGCGTCCTTTGACCGGGAAAGAAGTCGCCCCAACTCCTCCACCCACACATTAATGTTGGCACCTGTTAGTAACAAGCCAATCGGACTTACTAACAAACCATATGGTCTGTTAGGCTGATTTACGTGAACACCCCATCTATCACTCCACCTAGAGCCGGTGCCAAGGAATGGCTCTCGCTCGTCGTGCTCATCCTCGCCGTCATACTGCTGGCCATCGACGGCACAGTTCTCTATATGGCGGTGCCCGCGCTCACCGCCGACCTCGCGCCGACCGCTACGCAGATCCTGTGGGTCGGCGACATCTATTCGTTTGTACTAGCAGGTCTCCTCGTGACCATGGGTAACGTGGCTGACAGGGTCGGGCGCAAGCGGCTGTTGTTGATCGGCAGTATGGCGTTTGGTTTGGCTTCGGTTCTGGCTGCTTTCGCACCGTCTGCGGAAGTACTGATCGCTGCCCGGGCGTTGTTGGGCATCGCTGGCGCCACCATCATGCCCTCGACATTGTCGATCATTCGCAATCTCTTTCATGACTCAATCCAGCGGACCAAGGCCATCGCTTTCTGGTCGGCCGGGGCCATGGCCGGCGGCGTAGTGGGGCCGCTGGTCGGCGGTGCGTTGCTGGAATCCTTCTGGTGGGGGTCGGTATTCCTGATCAACGTGCCCGTGATCGGGCTCGTTGTTGTGTTGGGTATCTGGTTGCTACCGGAGTCTAAGAATCCGCATGCCGGGCGGATCGACCTGTTGTCCGCGGTGCTTTCGGTGCTGGCCATTGTGCCGGTGGTCTATGCCATCAAACATGCGATCGGCCAAGGACTGGACTGGTCAGTACTGGCTTCTTTACTGATCGGGGCCCTGTCGGGGTGGTTGTTCGTGCGTCGCCAGCGCCGGCTGCAAACACCATTGGTTGACATCAGTCTCTTCCGAATTCCGGCGTTTAATGGAGCCGTGGCGTCGAACACACTGTCGATCTTCGCGTTCTTCGGGTTGTTGTTCTTTTTCTCCCAGTATTTGCAGCTGGTACGCGGCTATTCACCATTCTGGGCAGGCATGGCCGAAATGCCCGCGACCATCGCCTCAGTGGCCGTCATCGCAATCGTGGGGTTTGTCCTATCCCGACTGGGTTTGGGTCGCGCTATTGCTGCTGGTTTATTGATCGGAGCGATTGGGTTGGCCACCCTGGGGCTGAGCGAAAGTATGCCAAGCTACGTTGGAATGGGGATCTCCCTGGGAGTCATCGGTCTTGGTACAGGGTTGTCGATGACGTTGTCCACGGATGCCGTAGTGTCCGCAGCCCCGCCAGTGCGTGCTGGCGCCGCGGCCTCTATCGCCGAAACAGCCTACGAGTTGGGCATCGCACTGGGCATTGGGGTGCTTGGATCCATCCAAACCGCAATTTATCGTGCGAGTCTGCATGTACCTGCAGGGACACCCCCGGATGTCTCTGCTTCGATGCAAGACTCGCTGGCCAGCACGGCCAGTACGCTGGGCACAAAAGATGCCGAACTATTATCCATCGCTCAAGATGCTTTCACCCACGGGATGCAGATTACCGCGTTCGTCGCGGCAGTACTGCTGGTAGTCGCGGCGTTCATTGCCTGGCGTCTGATCCCATCCACAACTGGCAAGGACGATTCCCATGCAGGACACTGAACACACTGCCACCCGTGACAAAGAACGCACTCGCAAGGCACTCATCGATGCCGCCACCCAACTCATCGCTGAACATGGTGCAGGAGTCAGTTTGGCGGACATCGCAGCTCGAGCTGGTGTATCCAAAGGCGCGCTCACCCACCACTTCACAAGCCGCAGCGCTTTAGAAGACGCGATCCTCTCCGACGGGGCACAACGCTTCTGGAATGAAGTACATGCCCATGTGGACTTGTCAGAGAATCGACCGGGCAAGTTATTGCGCGGCTATATCAGAGCCCTGACCTCCAACAGCGACGTGATGTGGGAGATCTGTTCGCCCACCTTCCTGATTCTGGTCATCGGGGGTGAACGACCTGTACAAAAGTTCCTTGAGAAAGATGCCCACGCCTGGCGAGAAGCCTTCGCCGCCGATGGAATCGAACCAGCCACCTCGTTGATGCTGCGATTCGCTGCCGAAGGACTCGCGACAGCCACAGATACTCCATACCTCACGGCAACCGAGCTCAAATCCGCTCGTGAGCGACTCCTCGAAATGACAGAACCAACCCAGAACTTGTAGTGGGGCAAAGTCATTCACGATACGATTTGAGAGCAGCTTCGCGGAGAGGCCAACGGGATCGATTTCTGCGGCATCGGTAAATGGCTCAGGACACCTTCAGCGAAAATTGATGAACGGACAGCGGTGGCGCCAAAGCCGAAAGTCGGCCGCTTTGATCGTCCCGCAACGGTACGTGGCAGTGTTCTCGCAGTGCTCAACAGTACCATTGCGCGTCAGTCGATCGGCTTTGGGAAACGTTCCGTGGTGAGCTCTGGGTGAGAATCGGTCGTCATAGCAGCATTCTGGATGCGCTAATTGCTGGATATCTGGATCTAAAGGTTTGTAGCAGCCCAGACTGCGAGATCATCGAGAATTGGCTGGATCGCGTCACCCTGCGGAGACAGTGCATATGTGATGTGACTCGGTCGCATGGAGGCTTGTGCGCGCTCGATGAGTCCTGCATTGGCAAGGTCGCCGAGTCGATCTGAGAGGACGGAGTCCGTAATCGGGCCAACCGAACGGCGCAGATCTGAGTACTTCATCGGCCCCTCACACAGGGCGGCAAGAATTTGCCCGTTCCATTTCTTGCCAAGAATGCCGAATGCCGACGGTAGACCGGAGTCCCGGACGGCACTCGCTAAACCCGCTCGATTCGACATGCCCCAAGCATAGCTTTTCTTAAAGTCATCTGCTAGCTAATCACTAGTACTTTGCTTTTCCTAGTACTAGTGATTTACTAGTGATCTTGCCCATTCGGCGGTCCCAAATTCCGCCACCCATTCCGCCATTATGCAGTCATCCTATGGGCAAGATCACTCGAAGGAGAACTGGTGCCGAAAGAGATCGCCTCGCCGCTGGATACACGCCAAGCCGCTATCACTGAAGAGCAGGACTACCTCAACGCGACGCTGGAGCGTCGTGCAGAAATCCTCCAGTATTTGAATGCCGAGCTGTCCACCTCAGTCGACGATGCGGTTTCCCATGCCCGCCATCAAGGTATGAACCGGCAACGCACAGAGCTGACACACGCCGAGAATGGGCTGATTTTCGGGCGTCTCGACTCTCTTGAGGGAACTCCTCTCAGGATCGGTCGAGTTGGTGTTTCAGACGCGGCGGATGGTGCTGATCCGATGGTCATCGATTGGCGCGCACCTGCCGCGCGGCCGTTCTACATGGCAACGCCCGTCGAACCACTGGGGCACGCTCACCGAAGACATATCCGCACTACGGGTGACACTGTTGTGGGAGTGGACGACGAACCTCTCGATGGCAATAGTGCTAGCGGACTGGTTGGTGAAGGCGCGCTGTTCAGTGCACTCTCGCAGCGACGCACGGGTGAGATGTCCAGCGCCGCGGCCACTTTGCAGCGTGAACAAGATGAGATCGTGCGCGCCACCGCGCATGGGCCCCTCGTGGTGCAGGGCGGTCCTGGCACGGGAAAGACCGTTGTTGCGCTCCACCGCGCGGCGTACTTGCTCTTCGCGAATCCTCAACTGGCCACGCGAGGCGTATTGACCCTCGGGCCATCTCGTCGCTTCCTGGACTACATCTCCCAGGTTCTCCCCGCCTTGGGTGAGACAGCTATTGTCGCGGCAACCCCGGACACGCTCCTGCCTGGAGTCACTGTCACGGTGGAAGAGCCGCGCCTGACAGAGGCCATCAAGGGTCGCGCCCTGTGGCAGTCAGCCCTGTCTCGGTACGCCGTCGCCCAAACCCCCGAAAGTGCTCCGGTTGCCCTCGACTGGGAAGGGGAACGATACGAGATCTCCTCGTCCATGGTGGAACGCCTCATCACCACTGCTATCTCTGGTCGGAGCTACCACGCCGCGCGGAGGTGGTTCCATGAGCAGATGCACGACCGGCTTGCCCACGCTATCGCCGAGCGTCTCGAGGATGCTTTCGCGCGAATCGACGAAGGCCTCGAGGATGTCGTGCACGCCCGAGTCAACTTCCAGGAGGTGGACGGCGGCAATGAGGGCAGCGAGGCCGACGGCATACTCACAGACGAAGAACTCGACAAACTTCGCGAAGACATCGCAGAAAACCCCCGAGTTGCCGCCGTCCTCGCGGACTTCTGGCCCATCTTGGACCCGAACGAAGAACTAGGCCGGCTGATGGGCGACGAAGCCATGCTTCAGAAGTTCGTTCCGGAGCTGAACGATGCCGAGCGACAAGCAGTCATTACAACGAAGGGCGGATGGACGAGCAGTGATATTCCCCTGCTCGATGCAATTTCGCACTTGCTCGGCGACACGACCGTCCACCCCAATTCTGAGACGTTCCTCTCCGAACGGGCCGCGTCACGCCGGGACTGGATTTACGGACATGTAATCGTCGACGAAGCCCAAGAGTTGTCTGAAATGCAGTGGCACATGGTTGCCCGCCGAACTCCACAATTGTCCATCACCGCAGTCGGCGACATCGACCAGGCGGAAACGCCACATCAGCACACGACATGGGCTCAGGCCGTCGACGCAGTCTTCGGTGAACGCTGGACTCAAGCAAAGCTCACGATCGGATATCGTACTCCTGCAGAAGCCATGGCCCTTACCGGCCCCATCCTCCAAAATGCCGGCAGCGTCAACGAACCACCGAACGCTGTGCGCTTTTCCGGAATCGAACCCTGGGAACGCAGCGCCAACGAATCTCAACTGGTCACCGAAATCTCACGCGCGTTCAAAGAACTCACCGAACGTTGGGCTGGTGGCACGGTCGGCGTCATCGCCGCCGCACCACGGGTCCCCGCACTGCAGCTTGCACTGGACGGTATTCCAGTGATCACGGCCACTCAATCGAAGGGCCTGGAATGGGACGCGACTATCGTTATCGATCCTGCCGGCATCGCAGCAGAACCTCGCGGCTGGAACAGGTTATATGTAGCACTCACTCGATCCACTCAGGAGCTGTGCAGGATCCACGTCCTCTAGGCATGTGGGACAGTAAACATTTTCGCTGGGCAAAAGCCGAATGCAACCAAAGTCCACCCACGATTGGAAATGAGAAACATACGTGTCAGCAACCCCACAAGCCGGTCCATCCAAGACGGTGCGGTCCGGTCATCTTACGAATTGCCCTCCATTCAACCGCGGCCAAAGCGCTACCGCCTCGACGACCCAGCTTGAGCAGCTGAAATTCTACGAGGTCTCAAAGCTGACCGGCGACGGACCTGATTTGAAAGTCCTCCAACTGAGCTCACGTTTAATACAACCCCGCCTGTCCGGCTCCCTCACGGTTCTATGCCGCGCGGATGTGTTGCCACAAAGAACGATGCTCTGGCTCCCAGACCTTCTCGGCGGATCTTCGTCGATCCATCCCGGCTTGGTGATCGCCTCTGCTGCTCCGCGATGCAAAGCGTAGACGGAGTAGCGAGTGCGTTCACCCTCGTCGCGAGGTGAGAACCGGCCGCCAGGATATGACAAGAGCTTCGACTTCAAGTGAACCGAGACAATGTCAAACATCGCTCCATCCTTGCGAACTCGCACCTTGAGCACCAGTCGGCCCATCTGCTCGATGGTTTCGCCCTTGTCGTTGATCTGGACTGGTGAAAATCCCTCTGGAAAGTCGACGATCTCCTCGACCTTCGTAACCGCCGACCGGGAAAGGAACCCGACGCGGATTCCGCGTCCGTCCGGATCCGCAAGCACGGTACGCCAAGTCCTCTGAAGCTTGCCCGCAAGATCTTCGAGCGCCGCGGGGTCACCGACCTCCTGAACCGCAAGTACGTCTGGACCGAGATTCGTGATCGTCTCGGCCAGAGATTCGAGTTTCTTCTCATACTCTGTCGAACTGTCGGGTCCTGAACCTTCTCCTGGCCGGAAAAGGTTCTCGAGATTCCAAGTGCCAATGGTGACCATGCATCCCAGCATGACGCTCCGATATGAATTGCGGACAAACATGCGCTGAGTTTTCCTCGCACGGGTCAGCGGCGCATTGAAGTCACGATTTAAGGAGACCGGCAACCATTCATGCGACGCTAGATCTGGGACATTAACCGCGATAGCGCCATCGACGCAAAATGAGGACCAAGGGAATACCTGCGACTACGACCGTCAGAGCAGGAGCCGTCGGCAGCGCTGCTACAGCCATACCTGCCGCTATTGCTGTAAGTAAACCGTCGAGGGCCCACATCGCTCTCGTCAGCACCATCGGATCCCCCATCGGCGAAGGAACCGACGTGAGGAATTGGACCGGCATCGGACCTTTCAATGCGCTCATGAGTATGGAAGCAACTGTCAGGACTGACAAACCGACCGATGACACTAATACCTGAAGAATCGATCCGCTAGTCAGCTGTACACCGATCAGACCACCGATCGTGGTGACGACACCACTGACCACGATCGGAAAGATCGCATGAACACTAATGAGAAAACGATCACTGATACCGTACAGAGGAAGATCCGAGACCTGAGCAGCACCATGCCGAAGGCCATCGGCAAGGGGGCCTACGCCCATATAGCTCAACGCCCCGGCACCGAGTCCGAGTAGGGCAGCTAAAGGTCCCAGCGACGACCCCAACCCCACAAGCAAACCGGCGCCTAAGACGCAAACGAGGCTGGTCAATAGTCGGATGGGACTTCTCAGTGACGCGTACAAATCACTTATGGCGATGGTGATCCAGACGTGACGCGACGGCCGCACCGCTTTCATTCTCCGAAGCAACCGTGGAGGCTCCCGATAGATTGAGGAAGCCTGGCCAAACTCCATAATAAACACCTGCGCTTGTGCCTGCGCCAAGCGAATAGAGCGTTTGAGCAGATCATCAAATCGCTGAGCCTCAAGCATGCGAGGTAAGCAACATACTCCGACCACAGCAAGCGCTGCCCAAGTTATCAACGCGATGACCGTTCCTGGGCCACTGGACAAAATTTCGGCCGGCCATCCCTGCCACAGGCCAGGGACGAACAGAACACAACCGCCCACCAGCAGTAGTAGAATCGCGGACACAGCGGAAGCTCGCGGAAAAGTTTGGCTCGTGACCCAAAGACAAAAGACGACGGTGGCCGTGCAGATCCAAGACACCACGACCAGCGCCGCGTCCAGGGCAAAGATGATGTCAGTCGTCCACATGCTGGCGGCGACCAGAATAGACGCCGCTGTCAACATCCCCAACACCCACGACGCCGCGATTAAAAGCGGACGCCGATACGTTAAGAGTCGAGGAATATCACTACCGGCCAGAGCATATGTGAGAAACGGGGGCAAGGTCGCGGGGCCCTGAAACCGGCCACCCCAAAGAGCTGTCACGCAAACAATCACAGCGACTGCGAACGCCGTTCGTTCTGCCACTGGTGAAGCGAGAACTGAACTGGCAGAAGGTGAAACCAGGGATAAGAATAAAAGGCGAACTATTGGTACTAGACAAATAACAGACAGCAGAATCACAGCGTAGATAATGAACCCCACGTCGCGCCGAGGTTCGGGGTGGTCGCTGTCAACCGTCCTGTTTCTCCAGATCGACATCGCCGCGGAGTACTGCGACCTCACGTCGTTACATCCAGACTGAGGACACGGTCTCCCAGGTCATCAGCCAGATGAGAGCTGTGCGTGGCCACCACAACGGTGACGCCATCGTTTCTCAGTGCCTGAAGAACATGAGACACAATACCCAAGCGCTCATCATCAAGTCGTTGCTCGGGTTCATCGACGATCAGAATGTCGAACGGTCGCGCAAGCACAAGACTCAATCCGAACAATTGGAGTTGTCCGGACGAAAGTTCATGAGGAAAACGCAAGGAGAGTTGTGATAATCCGAGCTTGTCGAGGACGCTGGATGCAACATCGTCAGCATCTGCAGACCGCGGGAACCACGTGGTCGACACAAGTGCGACATGGTCGCGGACAGTGAGGTCCGAGGACATCGGGGGAAGGCCGATCATGGCAGCGACCGTGCGGCGAAAAGCTCGACTTCTCGTATCCGGCACGCTGCCATTGATCAAAACCTCACCATCTGTAGGAGGCAGGGTTCCTGCGAGTACGCGAAGCATCGTTGACTTACCCGAACCATTGTGGCCGCGGATCACTAGAGCCTCTGCCTGTGAGAGTGAGACCGTAGTGGGTCTCAACAGAGGTACCTCTCCCGCAAAAACACTGACGTTATTGAGTTCGATCATAAAGCGACTGTTCCACCATCCTGCATGGTTCGTTGTGACAAAATGTGTCCCCCAGGGGACGAACCAACGTCCTGAAGCAAACCGTGACTATGAAGTGATGCGATTGGCCGGACGTGGGCTTCAACCAACGCCGTCACCTTCGCGTGATGCATCAATGAGCTCATTTGCCATAGCGATGGCACCCGGGAGGTTGAATCCAGTCTCTTGAGAGTCCCGGTCCGTGGCCTTGATCCCAACGACAGGCGGAGCTGTAGTCACGTTTGGCCGTTCATGCAGAATATTTCGCCAATGCTCGATGACGGAGTTGGTCACGGGTATAGCTTCGCACAGGATGATTGGGAGATTGGTGACTTGCATCATCATTAAAGCTGGCGAGTCGCTGCGTCCCTGCGCCAGTCGCATCACGCTGTCTAGGCTCGCGGGGAAGACAATGATGCAGTCTGAGTCTCCTGTGCGTCCTTGCCTCCAGTCTTCACTCTTGGCATCGTCCCATTCGTCTTCCCATACGTGTCCGTTGCACAGACCTGCAATTGCGTCTTTCGTCACGAAACGCGAAGCACCTCGAGAGATTGAAGCGTTGACCACGACGTCCTGGTTGATATGTCTGAACCAGTGAATCCACCAGGGAACGAGCGCGGCTCCGATCGATCCTGTGATGTGCAGATGCACCTCAGCGCCGTGGTAGACGCCATATTCGCCGACATCGGTTGTCATCCTCGAACCCCTTCCGTATTGACGGCCAGCCACTGCGAGACGAGGATCGGCTGCATACGTTCGCCCTCAGACGCCGATGGGACATAATTCATCAGTAGGTATTGAAATCGTGGACCAACAGAGTCTTTTATCAGCCCCCGGCAGGTATCTGCGACCAATTCATAGGGGAGACTTTTGAAGATCCAGTCGAGTCCCGCGTAATTGTCTCGCATCACAGTCAATTGTTGCATTGCATCGAAGAGGGCTTTCGGGCCGCGACTTCGTGGATTGATGAGGACATTAAAAACACTGTGATGGACGGGTGGGGTGACATCTTTCCAATCGCTGACCAGTGTCCCTTCAGCGTCCCGAGTACGCACCAGAAGGTGTACGTTCTGGTTGCCCGGGTTGGGCGCGAAAAACCTCCAGCCTGGCACGGACCACCCACCCACGTAGGGACGCATATCCAGATTGTAAGGATCTGGTGTATTTTGCAATGTTGTAGCTGCAATGTGGGCCCCGATGGCCCCGATCGCAGCGATGCCAAGCGCAGTGCTCACAATTTTAGATTCCACTGACGACTTCCCTTACGATCGCCGCGACATGCTTCGACTGTGACTGATAGCCGATGATCGACCGATGAGACGACTCTTCGACGAGTTCGTAAGGTGCAGAGAGCTTATCCGCAAGAGTTCGTTGCTGGTCGGCGTTTTCAGCCGAGGCAACGACAACACGTGGTGGCCCGCTCACAATCGATTCAGTCACTCTGGTGATATCGGTATCGAAGTACTCCCGAATTGCCCTGTGGATATTTTTCGGAGCAAACGCAAACTGTACAACCCCACTCTGCTCATCAGGGGCATAAGCAGATTGCCTCGCCACCGTGTGAGGAACAAAGTTGTATATCCCCGTCAGCGCAACGAACATCGAACTGAGGTTAGCCTCGAATAGTGGACACCCAAGGTAGCGGGATTTCAGGTCCTGCTG
>NZ_JABUYE010000021.1:0-47753 GCF_014897485.1 Brevibacterium sp. FME37 | reverse complement strand
CAGCAGGACCTGAAATCCCGCTACCTTGGGTGTCCACTATTCGAGGCTAACCTCAACCTGGCGTGATTGGGCAGTGGCTTCGTAACAGTCGTGATGCGCGTGAAGTGTCTCGGAACAGGCCGGGGTCACGAGGGTGGAACGTCCCAGGCGGTGGGCACGTCAACTATGTGGAGTCTCCTATCGAGTACCAGGGGACAACGGTGCAGGTGTGTGGCCTGTGGCCATTCATCGCGGGCTCGTCTAATCCGGTTGTGGGAACACCCTTGGGCTATCACCTGAAGCGCGGCACTATCGTGTGTGCCGATCCGGTGATGTGGTTCTTGTCGAACCTCATTCTCAATCCTTCAGCTTTCGTTCTTGGTCGACCAGGACTCGGTAAGTCGTCTTTGATGCGTCGCATGGTTGTTATTCTCGCTGCATGGGGAGTGATCCCTATGGTGCTGTCGGATACCAAGCCTGACTATGCCGATCTGATCGCAGCGATGGACGGTCAGGTCATCAAAATGGCGCGTGGGCGCGGACACCGCAACCCTCTCGATCTTGGGCCAATGGTCGCGTCTCTACGGGCGATTAAGGACGAAGATAAGCGCCGTGAAGCGTTGGAAGAAATGCGAGGACGTCGGCTCACGACGATTTCTGGTCTTCTGAGCCTGGTCCTCGACCGAGGACTGGAGGCTCACGAGAGCACGGTTCTTTCTGAAACGTTGCGCCAGCTCGATCCCGATTTCGACAATATCCAGCGGGTCGACGATCTCCGCGAGTACATCGCCAGCCGTCCCGCAGGGCTACGTGCCTTAGCTCTGGCCGTTGACGATGACCACGAATACGATTCGCGCATTCGAGGTCTCATGGATGGTCTGGTCGCACTGTCATCAAACGGGCAGTTCGGTGACCTGTTCTCGGAGCACACTGACGAACACATCGAACCAGGTGTGCCCATGTGCTTTGACATCTCCGGTATTGACGATGCCGATGCGAAACTCGGGGCTGCTGTGCAGTCGGTGTGTTGGGCGCACGGATCAGCCACAGTTTCAGCGGAGAAGTATCTTGCCGAGGCGGAGGGTCGCGACCAGCGTCACTACTTGCTCATCATGGATGAGCTATGGCGGATGCTCAAGGCGTCCGAAGTGATGGTGCACTTCCTTGATGCGCTGACTCGTCTGAACAGGCAGCGCGGTCTAGCTCAGATCATGTGCACCCACACGATGAGCGACCTCAAACTCTCCAGCGCCCACCTGACTGAAATCGCCTGGGGGTTTGTCGAACGCTCGGCTCAGGTCTTCATGGGAGGACTGGCCGAACGAGAGATGGGAAATCTCCAGGAAGTGTTTGCCATGACCAGTGCGGAGAAATCAATGATTACGGACTGGTCAGCCGAGGCCATGATCAATCCAGACACTGGCACTGCTGCCGAACCGCCAGGGCGCGGCAAGTTCCTACTCAAGATCGGAAAGAAACCAGGTGTGCCGTTTAAGACGGTACTGACTTCAGTCGAAATGTCGGTCAACGACACCAACAAAGCATGGAGAATGGCGGCCTAATATGACGCAGCAGGCAGGGCGCAAGCACCAGCCGATGTCCGGGGACACAGGCTGGCTGATCGGTGGCGGCATCATGGCTGTCGTTGTGATGATTATCGGCATGTACGTGGTGTCGCTCTACGTTGATCTAGGAATCCGCGAGGCGGCTGGTTCATCGAGCGTGCAAACGATGCTCGCAGCTCAAATCACTGGCAGGTCACCGATGACGGTTCTCCAGATCATTGTTTTCGTTGGGGAGTTGGTGTTGCTGGCAGCTGTCGGTGTTCTCATCTTCGTTGCTTGGCGAAGGACTCGCGGTACGAAGTCTCGCGTTGATGATCGGGCTCGGGACATGACGCGGGTCAAGGACATGGCCGAGCTGGGGAACAAAGCGGCCAAGAAGGACGCAGAGCGGCTAGAGGCTACCAGCGCCGGTGATGGAGTGCCCTTGGGCAAGCTGGTCAACAATATGCAGTCTCTGTGGGCCTCGTGGGAGTGGGTTCAGATTTGGATCATGGGTCCGCGCGCAGGAAAGACCAGCTGCGTATGCGTGCCCCAAATTCTAGAAACTAAGGGACCAGTGCTTGCCACGTCGAACAAACGCGACATTGTCGACCTCACCCGAGGACCCCGTTCTGCAAAGGGCAACGTATGGGTTCACGATGCTCAGGCCATCATCGGGGAAGAACCGTCCTGGTACTGGAATCCGCTAACGTTTGTGCGAGATCTCGAAACTGCTGAGAAGCTGGCAGATGTCTTCCGCACATCGAGTACCGCCGCAGATGCGCGGGAAGATGCCTACTTCGGACCTGCCTCGAAGTCACTTCTCACGCGCTACATCTACGCGGCAGCGTTGGGTAGCCGGCCGATTACCGACGTCTACCGCTGGGTCAACGATGAGAAGGACTTCACCGCTGAGACGATTCTCCGCGAAGCTGGTGAAGGCACTGTCGCACAAGCTCTGGAAAAGGACCAGATGGTCACAGAGAAGCAGCGTGACGGCGTGTATGGTCAAGTCCGCACATGGGTCGCGGTGCTGGGGAATCCGAAAATTGCAGCGTGGGTCCGACCCAACTCTCAACGACGCCCCGAGTTCGACCCAGCGGCGTTTGTACGCTCGACAGACACGCTCTACCTCATCTCTCGCGAGGGTGGAGGAAGCGCACGAGCGATCACCGCGGCCCTTGTTATGGCACTGCTAACCACAGCAGAAGAAATCGCCGCCGTCCCTGGTCCACATGCCCATGCGGGGCGGTTAAACACACCCCTTATGGCTGTCCTGGATGAAGCGGCAAACGTGGTGCGCTGGAAGGAACTCCCAGACGTGTACTCACACTACGGTTCACGCGGGATCGTGGTGTCAACGTTCTTCCAGTCCTACGCCCAAGGCATTGAAGCCTACGGGGAATCAGGGATGAACAAGTTGTGGTCTGCCGCAAATATTCGTGTTGCTGGCAGTGGCTTGTCTGAGGACAAGTTTTTGCCGTTTCTCTCATCACTGGTCGGTGACCGAGATGTGACCAAACGAAGTGCCTCGAGTCAGCGGGGAGGGCGGTCAACGACAACGAATATTCAGCGTGAGCGTGTGTTCGACCCGTCCGATATTGGGCAGCTCCCACGCGGACGAGCAATTATGACAGCGTCTGGACAGCCTGCCGCGTTGTTGGCCCTCCAGCACTTCTCGACCAAACCATACGGCGATGAGGTCAAGGAGTCCCAGCGATACTACGAGTCTCAACTTTCAGGGAGCGAACATGGATGAGAATGAGTACCTCAACTCGGTTGGCGAAGGGCCGGCTGATTCCTCAGCGGAGGCAATGTCTGACGAACCTGAAACTGTGTATGCGAATGTCGGTGAGTGGGTGACCGATTGGCTCTTGCCGTCGTATTCTCGTCCGCTAGAAGACGTCACTCGCTTCCGGTGGGACCCACAGTGGTGGCGCTATCCCGAAGTAGTGATGCGCTTGGAGCCACTATGGATCTCGTGGGAGAAGATGCGACTCGAGGGCGGTCCTTCAATGGTCGTGTTCTACCGCGATTACCTCGATCCGATGATGCGGGTGATCCTCGACCCGCTGGGACCATTCCATACGTACTACCCAAATAAGACCAAGTCTGATGGTCCGAGAGAGGTCATGCCCGAGCCATTGCCCCACACAGACATGCCTCCAGGACTCATGGAGCTGCTGTGATTGGCATGGTCCCACTAGTCGCCGCTGGGAGTGCACCACCGACAACTAATGCTTGGTATGAACAGGCAAACGGGTGGATCACGGATCAGGGTGGCTGGATCACCGCGCTCGGAGCGATCGTGGTCATTGGTCCTGCACTCTATCGGTGGTTGCCTCGCGCGTTTGCACCCATTCCGTTGACACGACGGAAACGAGCGTGGGAGCTTCTGGAACGGGTAGGCAACGCCAATAGCAGTGGGCCAGCGGGAATGACCCGTGCGGCACAAAGCTTCGTGGTTCGCGAGGAGGCGTATGACGCGGTGAGTCGGAAGCTGAAGTGGTTTCTTATTCTCATTCTGATCGTGTACCCGCTTGTTGCAGTCTTCGTCTTCTTTCTAGCTGCGGATCTCAAAGCAGTTAAAACTGGAGGCCAACTGGAACTGCTAGGGTTCCTTTTGCTCGCTGCCTCTGTCCTCGGGATCTTTTCGAGTGCCTATGACGCGAGATGCAACCGACGCATTTTGGAAGTCATCGACTCGCTTGTGGCACAGGAGAAAAATCATCAGATGCTGTTGGTGAACCCTTCCAAAGCCATCACAGAAGAGTGCAAACGAATTGGTCAACGAAACCTGATGCAGGACAAGATAGCTGTTGTGCTGGGACGTAAATGGCAGCAAATGAACCGCCGCCGGAGAGCACGGAAGAAGATGAAAGCTCTTATCAAGGCGAACTTAATACTGCGTGCGAGTAGAACGGCTTGGCAACAAGCCCACGGCTAATGAGTGTGGCCCCGAACCTCAAAGGAGGTTCGGGGCCACACTCATGTGTACTCAGCGTTGATGGACGTGTTCACGGCTTGGAGCCTGGCTGGAGGCAGATGCTTTGCGTGGTGTTGCGTTGGAGCTCATCGACCTGAGCTTGTAGTCACCTGCTGAGCCAGGAACATTCTTCAGTGAAAACGCTCGAGCTTGAGCTGCCTGCTTGTCATGAGCCGCTACACCCGCGAGATGGCCCTCCCTTGAAGTTTGAACATCCGCTGTTTTCGCCGCCCGGGAGAGACTTGTGGTCTCCGCCTGCTCAGCCATGGCAGCGTCATCGCGTGCCGTGTCTGCCCGAGTCTCTTGACTCTGAGCCGGTTCTTCGGCGGCTGGAGCTTCGTCGGCGCCAGACGCGGTGTGAGCTGCTTCCAGCCTCTCGTCACGCTCAGGGGAATCCTCGATGCCACGTGTGTGCTCATCAAGCAGGCTCTCGCGCTGTTCGTCAGAAAGCGCGTCAAGGTACTGTTCGGCGTTCAAACTGGTCGGCTCGGACTCGACCTCGGCAGCGGCCAATGCTCGATCAGAATATTTCGGAGCGTCTTGTTCTGCGGCCGCCTCCGATTGTTGCGAGGCTTTGTCAGCCGTCTGGTCAGCATTGCTGGATTCGGCGCGAAGTCGACCGGCTGCGTTGTGGTGGTCGAGAGCATCAAGAAGTTCCTTTTGCCGATCCATCGGGCTTCCCTGGCCGTGCATGATCGACACTGCATCAATACCGTACTTATCGCGGAGCACATCGGAGGCAAGCATGAATGCTGAATCTGCCTTCCCGTGTTCTCCGGCGAGCTGCTGAGCAACAGTCATACGTTCAGCAATACGTGCGTTGTCCGCGTGGTTCCAGAACATCGGAGACTGTACGGACTTGTAGACGCTATCGGCAACGCGCCTGTCTGTGGCGGTTTTCGCGTGCTGTTCTTGTGCCTGCTGTGCGCGTTCAGCTTCGGTCATCTTCTCGGCCTTTTGCTGACGGCGCTCCGCTGCCTCGCGCAGCTGCATGGCGCTCATGCTTGCGGCGCGAATGATCCGACTGATGCCTTCAACGACCTCGGATTCTTCCTCGTTCATGTTGATGCTCATCGTGTTACTCCCTCGCTATTTGTAGTTGCACCATGTTCACGCTCGGCCCCTGCATGGTCTGGCTCTTGTGCGTTGTTCGCCTCGGTTGGGGACTGACCCACGTCTGGAGAAATGCGCGGTCGTTTCTGTAGCGCGGAGGTGAGGTCGGCGAACTCGGACGGAGACATGTAGTCAGGACGCTCTGGCTCCTGCACAGGTTGAGCCTCCGACTGCTCCGCTTCTTCAGCCTGTCGTGTCGCTACTCGCTCGGCCTGCTCGTTTAAACGTTCCTGGGCCGTAGCGATAACAACCGTGGCTATTGCCGTATTCGCCGCTCCGAGTTGGGGCCGGCTCCCTCCGAACCCGGTTTCAGCCATGACTCGGGACAGTCGTGCTGCTTGGATGAGCAAAGCATTCCAGCTCTCCATTGCGTTCTTAGACATCGCCCGGTCGAGCTGGCGTGCCATGTACCCGTAAGCAGGTGGACTCACTGCAAGCTGGGCATGGTGCTCGCTCATCTCTGCTAATGGCCCCGGCTCGTCTCGCTCGTATTTCATGGAGCCAGCGGCGAAGATCCGAGCGAGGTCAGCGTGAGTGACAGTTCCGTCACTCGTCTTCTGCCGTAGCTCTTTGGAGATTCCCCCAGTGCGCGGACGGTCTGTGGTGCGGGTGGAGTTGTGGTGTTCTTGCCAGACGCCAAGCGCGTCTGGATCGCCGTTGGCATACGTGCCAAGAGCTGCACGGACTCTCGGCAGGCTTAATGATTTGTCCAGCTTGCTGGGCGCGTAAAAGATCGGGTCTCGACCGCTCCCAGTAGCGGCTGGCAGAGCCACGCTGTAACCGGTGACTTCGTTGGTCCGTCCCTCAGCAAAGCGAGGGCGGATGATGACACCAGCCTGGTAAACGCGTGAGACGAAGTTGGCCTCGGAAGTTGCGTTCGACAGGGCTGCTCGCAACCGACGACGCAGTTCGATTTTGTCCACCCACGGAGCCTTCTCGCGATCTGCCCGACGCTTCTCACCCGGTTTCTCAGCCGAGAGAACCTGGCCGGTTTCCCTGCCCTCCGTGATCGCAAGACCGAACTCTTTCTCAAGTTCGCCACAGATCTTTTGAGCACGGTCGAAGTCGTTATGAACCCGAGCCTTCGACCCGTCCTCGGTCACCATCTGAACCACCAGGTGGATGTGATCGTTGCCGTTCTTCGACGCGCCGTGATGTATCGCTACCCAGCGAGATGACTTAGCACCATCGGGATCAATGAAGCCCATCCGTCCAGCGAACTCATTTGCGATTGTTCCCCAAGCAGCGTCGGTCAGTTTCCCTTCGTCTTCACGAAGTGAAAGAGAGCAATGCCAGACGTGAGAGTCCTTCCGGCCCACCGTCTCGCGCTTCCGGGTTTCCTCGTTCCACTGTTTAATCGGAGAGGTCACGTGTGTGCCAAAGGCTTTTCTCGGTTGGTCCAACGACCGAGCAATATCCAGCGAGTCATCGTGCGTCAGCTCCACACCAGAGTCGACCATCACCGTCACGTGATCAGACCCACCAACGATGTGTGGATTCGTGTGCTCGTTTGCCCTACCCGGCCCTGCTAGATACATGACAAGTCCCGGCATCTTCCCGCCACGGGTGATGTTCGGCATCATGCTTCTTCACGCTCCGCAGCAAAGAGGTCAACAGTGCCATCAACGGCACTGATCTTCTCCCGAATGTCAGCCAGAGTCGCGCGCAGGTCTGCGTCGACTTCCCCCTCGGAATTCAGCAACCGAGCCATCTGGTTCAGGTTGTTGCCAATCCTGGCCAGCTGCTCGCGCAATTGGAACAGAGCGAAAATTGACTCGCGTCGTTCGGTTTCGGTCTGAAAACCGCCGGCCTTCAGCCCTGCTTCGACGAGAAAGGCCGGCACTGTCCGACCAGCACGTTCAGCAGCTACGGTCAGCTGCCCATCCTGCACCGGAGTCAAAGTCAGCTTCCGGGTCACCGGGCGACCACCAGCAACGTTCTGTTGCCGCTTCCGCTCTGACATTGACTCACCTCCTGGCCTAGTGCAACGACACACTGTGCTCCATCCAGTGTGACAGCGGGCCAAGCGCAGCGCAAGGCTCAGAGCCACTTATGGGACCATAAGTGTATAGCTCGCTCCGCCCGGGGTACCTTACGGTGTTGAGGCGGAGCGTTCGTGGATCCGGGTAAATCGAGTGTCCATTCTGGTGGATTCCGTTGAAACGGTTCAGCACGCGTGAGAGACTTAGGTCACCGAGACAATACCGAAGGAGTTGATCATGAGTACCGACACGACTGATCCGTTGGCCGTAGCCGAGGCGATGATGAAGGAACGCCGTGACACGGTGAAGTCACTGGCGAAGCTCGGCGAGGAAAAGACGGCGCTGCAAGCGAAGATTGCCGACGTTGAAAAGCATGAGGGCGATGCCTACGAGCTGGCATTGGCGTCTGGATGGTCGCAGTCGGAGTTGAAGAAGATGGGCTTTACTCGCAAAAGCGGTCCCCGAAAGTCCAAGAGAACTACAGACTCATCGGCATCGGTGACACCAATCAACGGTCAAGAAGTGTCGGCGTAGACGACACCAGCAAGCAACTGAGGCCCGCATCATTTGGTGCGGGCCTCGGTGTTGCCGAGTCACTTCGGCAACCCGACCAACTTGTCGGGCCGGTACCCGGACCAAGCATCATCCGGAGTGATGACAACCGGGGCCTCGAAAAACCCGCGAGCTTTTGCTTCGTCCACGAGACCCGGCTCGTCATCGAAGCTGCGGTAGGTGATCGTCACGTTCCGTTCCTTGAGAACTCGTGCTGTCGAATTGCACTTTGGGCAGCGTGTTTTTGTCCAGAATTCGATGTTCATGATGTCCTCCTGTGCTGTGGGTGATTGCACGAAGCGCCCGGAGGCAGGAGTATGGCCGACGTCACCGAGGGAACCCGACGGAGACGAAATGTTTTCTCAGCGAGGAACGAGCGTCCCAGAGAAAAGGTTTCGCCGTAGGAGGGCACACTGTGCCGACATTGACACCGGCCA
The DNA here is from genome assembly GCF_014897485.1 of Brevibacterium sp. FME37. Lineage (NCBI taxonomy): Bacteria > Bacillati > Actinomycetota > Actinomycetes > Micrococcales > Brevibacteriaceae > Brevibacterium > Brevibacterium sp. FME37. Next base: position 39,160 of record NZ_JABUYE010000021.1, on the reverse strand, counting down.
TACTCCTGCCTCAGCATCGTGGAAGAAATCACCCGCAGCACAGGAGACTCAGCCACACCGACGCCAAGAAACACACATCGCTTCTACTGTCGAACATGGACTAGACGGAACGTCGCTTCTTCCCCAGATCGGGGTTAGCCGCGATCTCCCCGCGAAGCAAACGACTCACGGCGGACGGACTCACGCGCACCACTTTCGCGATTTGACGCACCGTCCACTTCTCCTCACGCAGCTTGTGGATGTGCTCGGCCGCCTCGGGACTGATGTTCGACTTCCGGCCACCGTGCCGGCCATTCGCGCGAGCGGCCTCCAGGCCAGCTTGGGTGCGCTCTACAATGAGCGCACGCTCGAACTCAGCCAACGCGGCGAAGATTTGGAACACAAGATTACCCGCTGGCGTTGTCGTATCGACTGGGTCCGTCACGGATCGGAACGCTACTCCTCTGGTCTTGAACGTTTCGATAGTCTCGATGAGATGTTGCGTCGAGCGGCCCAGCCGGTCGAGCTTCCACACGACAACCTCATCACCCGCAGTTATCGTGGTCATTAGTCGATCCAGCTCTGGACGAGTCTTCGTCGATCCGGAAATATGGTCGATGAACATGTGGTCATCGTCAATCCCTAACGCGCGCAGCGCGTCGAACTGTAACTGTGGATTCTGATCCACGGTGGAAACACGAACGTACCCATAGGCCGTCAACAGCCCACTCCCTCTCGTAACAATCTGCCGCCTGGATTCGCTTCGCTAGAATCCAGTTGCCCTCACAAGAACAGCTACCGCACGCGATCACGACGTACCTCATCTGCGGCGGTTCAACACGCCCATTAACTCGCTGTGTGGTGCCTGCATCATCTCCGTGGCGATAGCCGGCTCTCGATCAGCAACAGTTGGGTGCTGATCTCAAAATGGTGGTTCTCCCGCGAGGCCATGGTCTTGGTTCTTCGCTTGTGACAGAGGTTCGGACTGCCGAAACGCTTGCCCGGTCTGCTGCGCACTGGCCCTGAGACCAGCTTTAGGCCCGGACTGGGGCCGGTTCTTCAACACCTTCTCAAACGAACTCATCGCCTGAGTATCAACAGCGTTCGTCACCGGTGATTTAGTCGGTAGACCATCAACCGCCTCCGCCCCGACACGTTTCCTCACAGTGTCAACAACGGTCGCAATGTGCGCGTGGTCATCCTCACTCGGCAGCCACGTTTCGAACCGTTGCCCGTCTTCATCATTTATGAAACGCTCGTGCGGATTCTTCCCCAATGTCTGCTGAACGACGGATGCGAAATCTTCCGACCGAACAGCTGCTTGCACATCGCCAGCATGAGCGACCACTAATTTTTCCAGGTCTGGCTCAGGACCAACATCAGGCTCCTGCGTCGACGATGGAGCATTCGCGTATGCGGCGTCGAGCCGTGCTTCGTAATCAGCCACAAAGCTCTCGGCATGAGCTAAGCGCGCGTCCTGAGCCTCGGCACCAACTTCGTCACTTGGGGTGAGCAACCGCGATGCCAATTCCTTTCCCTCCGACTGTGCTTCCTCAAAGGCGCTGTGCTCGTCCTCTCTCGTCACGCGCCCCTGGTACTCAACATGAGTCTCCAGCGCATCAGAGAACTCACCGGTCACTCGGTACGAAGGCAGCGAACCGTAGTCTTGCATGGTGTGGCTGTCTTCAACACCGTATCTTCCAAGACTCCAGTGTCCGTCCGGGCCGAAATCAGCACTGAATACCGCTCCCGCGTCCTCGCGGCCAGTCCCAATCGTGATGCGCTGACCCTCGCTCGCCGCAACCACGCGCAGCGCGTCGAGGACATGTTCGGCAACGACAGCACCATCAGAATCAAGCAACACCGGAGACTCATTATCTATTCGCAAAGGGCCGTCACTATCGAACTGAGAATGGTCCTTCGGCGGAATCCAAGCAAGATCGTTCTGACCACCCAGCACTGTCTCCAGCGCTTGAGTCAACGTCGAATGCACCGACTCCTTGCCACCATGACTGAGGCGAACATTTGCTATGTCCGGCCAGTCCTCCTGATTCGGCGAAAATTCCAAGGGCGTGCGCTGACCAAAGTAGCCGTGAGGCCTATCAGGGGTGAACTGCTCGACAGACACGCTTCCACCCATAGCGTCTTCCACATCTTGAATCCCCTCAGTGAACACATCCACCGCGTCTGATTCAAGAAAGCGGAGTTGATGAGTCAGCGGCGTCGGATCGGCCGCGTCGTTGCTGACTTCCTGAGTGAGCTCGGCAGCATAACCGAACTCAACGGCAGATTGAGCCAACTCCCGATGCGCGGTCCAATCACCGGCAGGCAGCTCAGCTGCTTCCATCTCAAACGTGTGCAGAGTGCGGGGGCTGATCATGATCGTGCTCCTATCGTTCGATACCTGAATGTGTAGAGAACTATGTACTGCCGATTCTACCGGTAATGTACCGAAATAGGGGGGTATCACGGGATTACGGGACAATTGATTCGGGACATGTATTTCGGCACAGCCGTGCCCCAATCTCTACAGCAGTCTGTGAGCTTCAGCGATAAATGGCGGTGTTCTTTCAGCGCTCTGTGACGGTCGTTCACTTCTCTATACGCAAGCCGGAACTTCCAATGAGTACCCGCTATGGTCGATGGTTCTCAATGCGTAAGAATGGGCCCATGAACGAATTCGAGCCATCTGCACCGGTTAACCGTTATGAAGCGAGTGACGCTTGGCGCACGGTCGATAGGTACTTCACGTCGACTCTTGTCGGGGAAGACAGTGCCCTAGTCGTGGCGCGTGATTCGGGCGACGAGACAACAATGCCGAATGCCGAAGTCGCAGCTAATCAGGGTGCGTTCCTAGAGTTGTTGGCCCAGATCGCTGGTGCTCGACGTGTACTTGAATTTGGCACGCTAGCAGGATATTCAACGATCTGGCTCGCACGGGCAGTCGGCGAGCAGGGACAAGTGGTCACGCTCGAACTAGAACCACAGAACGCTGCAGTCGCTGAGGAAAATTTTCATATCGCTGGCGTTTCACATCGAATCGAGACGATCGTCGGACGAGCAACGGAATCGGCAGAGCGGCTGATCCATGATGGTGCCGAACCTTTCGACTTCGTATTCATCGATGCCGACAAGCCAAACAACCCCGCCTACCTCGCGGCTGCACTAAAGCTCACACGTTCCGGTGCAGTCATCGTCATCGACAACGTCGTTCGTAACGGAGCTGTCGCTGACGCTGCCAGCGCTGACCCTAGGGTTCAAGGGGTACGTGCTGTCGCGGAAGATATTGCAGCCCATCCCGACCTGGACGGCACGGCACTCCAGACAGTAGGCGAAAAGGGATGGGACGGACTCATTATCGCCCGGCGACGCTAAACCAGCCGTAGCCCAATCGCAGAAATGCTCAACATGGCCTACCCAAATGGATACTTCCCCAATGTGCGCTCCATCCTGTCTTCTAATGAGGTGCGATTTGTGAGTTTTAGCGAGGCGGTGCCTTTCCATTGCACAGTGGTGGTCCAGACGCTTTAGGGGCTCGGCATGTCCTGGTAGGTTGCGAGCATGAGTGATCGGCAGCATGAGCGTTGGCAACGAGGCGACAGAATCTTCTGGACTTACCGCGACCCAGACTTCCCCGATCTCGTGGATCAACGGCCGGTAACTGTAATCGCTGATGATGATCAACACCTTGCAGTGTGGATGGCCGCGGGGACTCGAATGCTCTATCAGGTCAGCAATGATGGGCAAGATCTGCGCTCCCTCAGCGGGACAGATCGCTTCACCGCCCCGCGGGCCCAAGCAGTCAGAAACTGGGTAGGCTCCGGGATACTTGCAGTCTTCCAGGCAAACACCATGTACTCCGTCTGGTTCTTCGAGACGAAGCCGGGAGTCCGTAACTCTTATTACGTGAACATCGAAGAAGAATTCACACGGTCTGATTCCGGTATCGAGACTTCAGACCTCGTGCTCGACGTTCTGGTGAGTCCTGATCGCATCTGCACTTTCAAAGACGAGGATGAACTTGAGCTCGCCCACCGCGCTGGGGTGTTCTCGACAGCTAAGGTGGAGCAGATCAGACAAGTGGCACAGCAAGCCGTGAAAGATGTCGAGCATTGGGAATTCCCGTTCAACGCCGGATACGAGGGCTTCCAGCCGGACCCGGATTGGACGGTGCCTACTTTGCCCACTGATGCCGACTGGGAGTTTGAGGATGTCGCAGGGAGAGGCTAAGTGGGAGACTGTCGATCGGCTCCTGGTTCACGAAGGGCGTGTGGTGCTTTTCGACCACACGGTCACTCTCCCCGATGGCTCGCCAACTCACTACGAAGTTGACGAGAGCATTCCATTTGCAGCCGCGGCACTCGTCTTCATCGACGATCACGTGTTGGTCACTCGGCAATACCGCTACCCGATTGATCGCTGGATCTTCGATCTGCCCGCGGGTGGGGCCGAAGATGGTGAAGAGCCGGTAGACACGGCCCGTCGCGAACTTGAGGAAGAAGCGGGGATTGTGCCGGTGAGCTTGGTTCCCCTCCACACTTTCTTCTTGAACCCTGGCCGGACAAGCTGGCCCGTGCACGTGTTCTTCTCTTCAGGAGTAGCGACAACGGGGACCGCAGCCCGGGATGATCCCGCGGAGCAAGTCAGCGCTGTTTGGCTTCGAGTAGAAGAGTTGGACTCGTTGATTGCAAGAGGTGAAATCGTCGATCCGACGCTGATCATTGCGCGAACGATGGCCGCAAGCCGCGGACTTATGCCGCCTCCTAAACCTTTAGTTTTATGAGACGACGAACTCGTTCGGTGGTGACAACTCCGTGAGTCGCAGCGGTGAGTGGCGTGGTTTTTCGCAGTGTCTAGTGGCCAATGACGAGGATGCTGTAGAGATGCCACCAACTTTGTACATATCGCCGAATACATTGGTTAAGAAGTCGCCGCCTGCCTAGTTCGACAGTCGGTGCCGGAGGAGGCAGAACTCGTTGCCTTCTGGGTCAGCAAGGACTTGCCAAGATTCTTCGCCCGTCTGGCCGACGTTCGTTGGGCAGGCACCCAGCGCTAGCAGACGGTCCAACTCGGCGTCCTGGTCGCGATCCACCGGGTTCACATCAAGGTGTAGGCGCAAGGGTGCTGCCTTCTTCTCGGCCACGGGCGCGAACACGATGGTCGGTGCCAGACCGCCAAATCCCGATTCCGGGCCGATCTCGATGTCACCGCCGTCGCGGCCCAGCTCGACATATCCGAGCACTTCGCACCAGAAGCGGGACAGCATCTCGGGGTCGTGACAGTTCAACACAAGTTCGGAAAGGCGACAGCTCATGTGTCGAACCTAGACATAGGCAGCCGGTATGGCAACCACCCGATTGAATACTTGCATACATTTTCCCGAGAGCGAGTAGGTGTGTAATCTGCCCGGACAGGTCGAAACAAGATCGACATCTCTACAGGTGCCGGCAGTTGTTTCGTCGGTGATGGCTCGGCTAATACTTTGGATCTGTGGCGACGAGCTCGACCTTGAACCGCTCGGCGTTGTCTAAGAATGCGGCGTAGTGCTCATCGCCGCCTGCCCACGGGTGACGATCGACATAGAGCTGATTCCAGCCATGCTGCGGTGCCGCCTTCCACAGGCGATCTACGTCCCGTGTTGTACCCGCGTGGAAAGCGAGGTGGTTGAGTCCGGCAACACGGCGATCATGGGTGCCGTCTCGGGGAGCGTTGGCGAGCACGATGTATGTCGAGCCGTGCCGCCAGCTGCGTCCACCACTCCACTCTTGGTAAGGCGTGTACCCGAGGACGTCGAACATCCATGCCCAGGGGCCGACGGATGCCTCAAGATTCGAGACTTGTAGCTCAACGTGATGCAGCAATCCGAAGTCACCCATCCCGCTATCTTCCTTGGAAGTAGGCCCGTCAGCAACAAGAGTGGCCTTTTTATCACTGCGAGGTTGAAGTCGGTGTCGACTAGATGACTGCTCTACCATCCCAGTTCCTTGGTAGTGGGACACCGAAGACGAGCAACCTCATCGATCGGGCCAGAGCCTGAATTTCCGTCCCATAAGTAAGGCCCAGATCAACGTCCCATCTATTCCGTGCAGACACGAATATTGGTACGCTGGGCGCATGGAGTTGGGATACGCGCGGGTTTCGACGGTCAAACAAGACCTGGATCGACAGATCGATGCTCTGACCCAGACCGGAATCGCGGCCGAACGGATCTATGTGGACAAGAAGTCTGGGTCCACGGTCGACCGCCCCGGACTGCGCGCAGTCATGGATTACGCCCGCGACGGTGACGTGATCGTCGTCCACACCCTCGATCGGCTCGGGCGAACCGTTCGCGATACTCTGAACCTGATCCATGACCTCTCCAAACGCAACATCGGCGTACGCAACCTCGCCGACCCGATCAGGGTGGACTCGTCGAACCCCGATGATCCAATGGCGCAGCTGTCGGTAGTGCTACTGGCATTGTTCGGACAGATGGAACGCACATACACCCTGGAGCGTGCCGCCCACGCTCGAGCGGTAGCGACCGCGAAGGGCCGACGCATCGGACGGCCCTCCGTGGTGGATCCGGACAAACTGGCCTACGCCGAGCACCTACGCACGACCGGACACACCATCGCCGAGATCGTGGCCAAAACCGGGATCACTCGCACCAGCCTGTATCGCCACCTACCACCGCGGCCTCCCGAAGCAGTGACAGTCGCGCCGGAAACTGCCGCCGATCCCGGTCCCGAGACCTAATCCTGGACTGGTGATCGTCATGGCGCAGAGAACCCCACAAGAGAGGCTCGCTCTGATGCGCCAACACGATGACGGTGTCCCCTGGACACAGATCGCGACCGAATCAGGCGTGCCAGTGCGAACATTGGCACGCTGGGCCGCGAAGTATCGCGCTATCCCGACGTCCAATGGCCTTCAACGCCTCCGGCGAGCTGACAACGGTACCAGGCGAATACTGCCCGAGATTGTGGAGATAATCGAAGCTCTCGCGCTTCGCCGCCCCGAGCCCACAGTCGCGTACGTTCATCGCCGAGTCAGCGGCATCGCTGCCGATCGCGGACTGCCCGCGCCAAGCTACTCCAGCGTCCGGGCGATCATTGGAGCTATCGACCCGGGCCTGCGCACACTCGCCCAACACGGCGATGCCGCCTACCGAGACCAGTTCGAACTAGTTTTCCGCCGCACCACAGCGAACCCAAACGAACAATGGCAAGCCGACCACACACTCTTGGACGTTGCGGTACTCGACCAAGCTGGTGTGCCGGTTCGGCCGTGGTTGACGGTGCTGCTGGATGACTACTCCCGTGCCGTCGCCGGCTACACCCTCTTCCAGGGTGCCCCATCAGCCGAACAGACAGCCCTGGCACTACACCAAGCGGTCAATCAGAAGACAAATCCTGCCTGGCCGGTATGCGGCCTGCCAGATGTGCTCTATTCCGATCACGGCTCGGACTTCACCTCCGTCCGCCTCGAACGAGTTTGCCTGGACACACAGATACAGCTCATCCACTCACGGATCGGCGTTCCGCAAGGACGAGGGAAGATCGAGCGGTTCTATGGCTCCATCACCACCGAGGTCCTACCGCACCTACCCGGGTATATCCCGCACGGAACGAACGGAGAACCCCTCACGGACCCGACGCTCAGTCTTGAGCAACTCGACGCGATCCTGGAAAGATTCATCGTCACCGAATACAACCAGCGCCCCCACTCCGAAACCCACCAAGCGCCCGCCCACCGCTGGGCAACCTCCGGCTTCATCCCGCGCGCACCAGCACGACCGGAGGACTTGGACCTACTTCTGCTGACTGCGGCAGCTACAAGGAAGGTCCAACGCGACGGGATCCAGTTCGCCTCCACCCGGTATGTGTCCCCGGTACTGGCCGCCTACGTCGGTGAACAGGTCACCGTCCGGTTCGACCCGCGCGATGTCGGCGAGATCCGCGTCTATTTCAGCGATGACTACCTCTGCCGCGCGATCGCTCCCGAACTCGCCGCCGAGTCCGTCTCGCTACGAGAGCTGCAGGCTGCCCGGTCGCGACGTCGCCGTGACCTCAAGCGACAGCTGCGCCACCGCCGCAGCCTCGCCGACGCGCTGCCGATTGACAACCGTTACGTCCCGCCTGAACCACCCGAAGCGGAACCGGTCGGCGTCGAAGAAGTCCCACCACGACACGGATTGCGTCTCTATGCCACCGACTGACCCAAAACACAGTCTCCTCAGCAAGGACGATGACGGAAGCCGATTCCTTTTCGGCGATTTCGGGGAGATCAACTCCAGCGCCCCGCCACGGCCCGACTTGCCACCGTTCCAGACAACTCATGAGCATCGCCGCTTCGCCGAGTTCGCCAACGCGGTGCGCACCCATCGCTATATCGGCCTGTGCTGGGGGCCACCGGGAGTCGGCAAGACACTCTCCGCCCGGCACTACTCGGGTGTCGATGACTGGGAACAATGGGAATCTTTTTTCACCGACACCCTCGGCCCTGTGCCGGAACGCGTTCTCGAGGCCCGAACCGCGTTCTTCACCCCCACGGTCATGGCCACCCCGAAACAAATAGACCAGGGCCTGCCACGAGCATGCCAACGCATCTCCTTCGCCGTCGACTTCGCCGAGCACGGCATCGTCGACCCCTACGTCCATACCGAGTCCCGCTCCAGCGGACGCACCGAGCTGCTCATCATTGACGAAGCCGATCGTCTCAAGGCCACCGGCTTTGAACAAGTCCGTGACTACTTCGACCATCACCACATGGGCGTCATCCTCATCGGCATGCCCGGTATCGAGAAACGCCTCGCCCGCTACCCGCAGCTCTACAGTCGCATCGGCTTCGCCCACGAGTACCGCCAGCTGACCGCGGACGAACTCACCGCTGTCCTGGCCAGACGACTTCCTGCTGAAGGCGGCGCAACCGACGGCGGCGTCGCCCACGCAACTGCCATCGCCACTATCGTCCGGATCACCGCAGGCAACTTCCGCCTCGTGGACCGTTTACTCACCCAGATCGAGCGCGTGCAGACAGTGAACGACCTCAACGAGTTGACACCCGAGGTTGTAGAGGCGGCTCGGCAGGCTCTCCTCATCGGCCACTAAACGCCGCGAGAAGCGTGCCATTTACCGCTGCGACTCACAACAGCAGTCCCGCATACGACCGTTATCGGTTTCTCTTATTTCCCTTCTGCCAGCTTCTGATAAGCGGGGAATAGTAGCTCGAGCCGTTGCTTGTCGCTGGTAAGGCGTCGAGATGCCCCAAAAGCCCGGTCGACTTCGGCGTCGAGGGCATCGTGCGCTTTCTGAAGGCGTTTGAAGCCGCCCATCAGGTAGGGATCGTATAGATCAGCCAGAGATTGATCGGGACGCTCATTTCGTGCGTCGAGGATCGTTTTTCCTGTTTGAACAATGCGTCGCCGGAGTCCCTCGTCGAGTTCAGGAACTGGGAAAGTATTCCAAGTCAACGTGTTTGAGAAACGCGGGTCTGACTTCATCCGCCCACCGACCGCTCTTTGCCAGGTGATGAACATGGACGAAGAGAGCAAAGCGAACAGCAACCCGTCGTTGTCTGGCGCCACAAAAACCAGGTTGGAAGCGACTACCTCTGGCTGAAACCTAGCGACCGTCCAGTAGTGGCGGCTCTCACTGACAACGCTAGGAATGCAAAGATACGGCACGTCTGGCTGCCGGTTCTCGATAAATAGGGCCGGTGTACGTGCGGCCTCGCGGGTGGACTTCTTTTTGCTGGCAGCGCGGAAAGCGGTTACTGCGTCAAGGTGCTGCCTCATACCCGGAGAAGCACGAAGATCATTTGCCGTCAGGTCCTCAAGCCACAGGCACCAGCGGTCGACGTTGTGCAGCATCTCCCACGCCCCTACGAACCGGCGAAGGTATTTCGCCGCAACAGGGTCGCCGTCAAGCCCACGTGTGCCTTCCTCAGATTTGAACACGAGATTCCCACCGTCTACTGGCTTAGACCCGTAACGAACCGGCGGAGCCACTGGTGAGAGTGGTTTTGTTGCGCTCCTGACTAAGACGTTTGGTCCGTCGACGAGGTAAGCATTGATGCCGACGGTCACACGTTGGCTCTTGGGCTCACCTTTCACATTCGGATAATCCCAGAGCCGTTGCCGAGCCGTTGAGTCTCGGGTGAATCCGACGATGACGCAGTGCACAGCGGCTTTACCAGGCGCTTCGGAGTCCCAGGCGAAAGTGCGATGTGCGAACTTGATGCGCCATCTTTCGCGGTAGAGGGGTCCAAACAGTGCGGGAACAGGCTGGCCCTGAGTGATGCTGTTCGTGGTTACGTAGGCGAACTCACCCGGGCGTTCGGCGAGGAGATTTTTGGCCTTGGCGTGCCAGGCGGTCACGTAGTCGAGATAACCGTCGTAATCAGCGCCCCATGCCCGCTTCATGTCCGCCGTTTGCGCTTCGGTCTTCGTGTATTGACCAATGAAGGGCGGATTGCCGAACACGAACGTGCGACCCGCTGGCTGTGGTAGTTCTTCGTTCCAGTCCAGGTCCAACGCATTGCCATGGATGATGGTGGGAGTAATTGTGATCGGGAGACGGTCCGGGGCCTCTCCAGTTCGCGCAGCCAGTTCTCGGTTGGCCTGGTGGTCGACGAGGAACATCGCAGTTTCTGCGATTTTGGCGGGCCACCAGTTCAGCTCAATACCGTAGAACTTGTCGATCGTCAGCATCTGATCCAAGGTGACGTCGACCGTGCCCGTAATGGAGCCTTCTCTCCGCCTGCGTTCCACGATCAAGTCGGTCTCAATCTGGCGCAAGTGAGCATAGGCGACGTTGAGGAAGTTTCCGGCTCCGCATGCAGGGTCAACGTAGATGTTCGAAGCGATCTCGGTCTGCAGTCGTTGCAGTGGAGCAACCTGGGAAGTGTCAGCGATGAGGCGGTCGGCTTCTCTACGGTAGTCGTCCAGGAACAAGGGACTGAGGGTTTTGAGAATGTTCTTTTCGCTGGTGTAGTGCTCCCCGTCTCCGCGTCGCGCTTCCTTCTTCTTTACCAGCTGGAACATGGCACCGAAGATTGCGGGGCTGATCGTAGTCCACCGGAATCTAGCCGCATCAAGTAGCACGTCTTTGAACTCTGTAGGCACGGAATAGCCGAGCTGTCCCGAACTGTCGAAGATGCCACCGTTAATATAGGGAAACCGTGCCTCGAGTTCGGGCAGGTTACCTCGGTACTTTCGTGCACGCGTGGGCTTATCGGTGTTGAGGAGTTCGAAGAGTCCGTCCAAAGCAGGGCCAATGTTTTTCGAGGTGACGGACTCGATCCATCGGTAGAACAGGTCCTGCTCCCATAACCCGGCGTCATCGCCGTAGAGGAGGAATAGCAGCCGGGTCATGAGCACGGAGGCTCGTTCAGTGTCATCGTCTTCGTCTTCGGGAGTGGTCGGGGCTTCGTCGCCGACTTCTTCGTCGGCCTCTTCTCCAGCTAGCGTGTTGAACAAACGTGCCATGATTGTGGCGGCCTCGATAGAGGCGTTTTCCTGTTCCCGTTTCGTTAGCGTCTCGACACCGGCGAAGAACAATAGCTGTTCGAGATGATCTGGCACTTCCTCAATGGTGAACCGTAGCGTCCATGACTCATCTCCAAGACGATCTAGGCGGAAGTTCTCGAAGTCGGTAGAGATGATAAACCGTGGCCATTCATGGGAACTGACGCTGCCGCCGTTGAGGTAGTCGAGTGCTTGGTCGTAAGCAGTATCAAGGTCCTTGTCTAGACTTTTCGCTTCTCCTATGACCATCCCGGACCAGAAGAAATCAATGAATCCTGCCCCGCCAGTAGAGCTTCGGTTAGCGTTGCGTTCGAACACATCGACGCGTTCGGAATCGATGTCGAAGCAGCGCATGAGGTCGGACCAGAACTGTTGGGCGTGGCGCTTTTCCGAGCTGGATTGGGTGCCGGCTGCACGCCACCCAGAGATCCTATTGCGCCAAAAGGCCGAGAACTCAGTTAGCTTACGGTGGATAGCGGGCCGGTCGATGACCTCGTGCATAGGTGCTGCCTCTCCGTGTACTGAGCCACAAATTCTTGTCGGGGAAACGTCGTCCCCACCGTCTTGCTCAACTGTACTTCGGCATTGAACAGCATGACTGCTTTTGTAATGACACCACTTCCTGCTTTGCTAGAGGAATCCGCGCATGATCAGCGCTGCTCAATCCTCGGAGTGTGGCGGGCTCTTGATAGCGTGTGGCGGGAGCGAAAATGACGTATGCGGCACGGGTAGGTCGGTGTTGCATACAGCGATCAGCGGCTGCGGCTATTCGGGCTAAGCCATCAAGCTGTTCGTCTTCTTTCGAAGAGATCGATGGCTATCGCCATAAGAATGGTTGGTGCAGCAACCACATCATCATAGAAATCGTCGGGTGGTAGATCGAATGCGATCTCGTATTGCCACGCCAACGCATGAGCGAAGCCCGAAGTTTTGCGCCAAGCATCAAGAATGGGCTTCCTGTAGTCGTTCGCGTCGCCACCCCACCCATTCAAAAGTTCGGCAATCTCGAAGAGTATTGCCGAATTCTCGACCTGCCGACCGGGATTGAAACCGTGTTGAGTCATAACGTTCTCGATCTCGGCGATCTCGGCCTTGGCGAGTTCGCGAAACGCTGTTGCGACCTCGGTCATTTTTGGATCGACGGTTTTTGTATATACGCCGTCTTTGTCAGCAAAGGCTTTGAACTGCTTGATGTTCTCCCGTGACAACCTGAGCCCATGCTCAAAGCGAATGTCGGCGTCGTCAGGTTCGAGCAGCCAGATCGCGAGAGATGCAGACACCATACCGGTTCGTGAGAGCACTGAAAGACCCGTCACATTGAGACCGGCACGTTTCTGACGATTTTCCATATCTACGATCGCACGAAGAGCATCAACTCCGGTATTAAGCGCTCTGACAACCATCTTCCCTGCATCGAAGTTGCCGCCTCCTTCAACTATCGGATACCGGCTGCTGTCGGAGTGAAGAGCAGATCCAAAATCGCAGTTCGGATTCTTACTGAAGCGGGTGATCCATCCGCGAATCGTTTTGTGATAGTCCGTGATTGGGTCCAACTGGTTTTCCTTGCACTAGTGACAAACACGGACCTCACATGCGCCATAATAGAACGTATGTCCTATAGGCCGATTCAGTTCAGTGGCAGCATTCCTAACACTCAACGTGTCCTCAATGGGCTTGAAGCTCGGGATCTGCCTGAGAAGCCGAGAATACAGGTTTGGGCTCGTCTTGTATGGGAGGTCGATGGCCAAGAGTGGAAGGAGGGATGGGCGACTCGCCTTGATCCGGAGGTGGCAATATTTGTTGAGCTTTCAGATTCTCGGTGCAGATTTACCGGAGTTTGGCTGAACCCCAGTGATGTGTGGTGGGAGCGAAAATGAGCGTTATCGGCACAACGGCGGACTGCGCCACTCACAGTCCGACGAGTCCGGTTCCATTTGCAATGGAGGTCATTCAAAACCTCGAGTTGTATCATGACGATCCGCAGCCTCTTGAGTGGCCTCTACGAGCTGATTCCAGCGACGCTGCTTTTCGGAAGACATTGCTTCTTCTGGTCCGTGCTTGAGGAAATATTCCATCGCCTCCGAAGCGGCGGCAACCCAGGCTTTACCTTCTGCGATATCCGACATTGCTGCTCCCTCTACTCATCTGACCCGACACTTAGTTCCTTCATTATTACCTACGATGGACTGTCCACCCTCCCCTCGGATTTAGCGAGTTCGATAAGGTTGTGTGGTGAAGTAATGAGGGCCGCAAACAGTCCGCCTGTCAGGAACAGGGCGACCAATACACCGACACTCTTGTCATCGCTGGGTGTAGAGAAGTTCCCTGCCACACCGACAGCCGCCACCGCGAAGATGACTCCCATCGTCACCAAGGCAGTACGCTCGGGCTTCAAAGCTTCTACGGACCATGAGAGGCTCCGCGCCCAAAGACCATGCTGCCGCGCGTATGCCGCGCGCCAGATCATCACAGCAGCGGAGACTACGAGAATCACAAAAGTGGCCAATTGCTCGGCAGGATGATCCACAACCCAAAAGAATCCTGCGGCGAACGCAGCATAGGCGGTGCAGGAAAGTAGCTGGAGTAGCTTCATGCTTCATCAGCCTCTTTGTAGATGACGGTCGCTGATTCGTTGACAGCGAGCAGTGCTCCTGCCTGTGCGTGCCAGTACGAACTGGGCATCACTCCCCCGGCCGCGAAGTACGGGGATTGCCCCTCGTCGGAGAAGTGGGGAATGACCACGGGTGAGCCTGCGTCAACTGTTTCCTGCATGACGCGGAGGTCGTTGTCGGCCAAGTCTTCGAGCCTTTCGATCAGCTCGACCGTTCGCGGCGACACGGCACGGACTCCGTTCGCGGTGCGGCGTAGCTCTCGATAGTCCCAGCCGGTGATTGTGGAGAGCTGCTTCAGGCTCAACCCGAGTAGCGTGAGGCGGGATCTCATCTCTGCATTGTTCATTGGAGTCTTCTTCTTTCAGATTTCGTCAGGGGGTCATCCATCGGCCAGCACAAACTTCACCAAGCGCATGACGGACAGGGACGCTTCCGGGTGGAAGCCAAGCCAAACATCGGGACAACCATCATCTATTCTGACGCTTACTGTCACTTGATTCTCGCCATGCTCTCGCCTCCAATGGATAATCTCGTGCGGTCGCCCAAATCCCTCCGCTTTTTCGAGCCGGTCAGCAAACTCTCGATCACGGTGAAGATGGAAAGCAATTTGAGGGTCATTCCGATCAAGCACGAGCCGGTCAGCAGGCCGTATCCCCATCGCCTCTACCCTCATTGGTTCTTCAAGTCGTTCGATCATGCTTCCACCTCTTTTATCGCATCGTTGAGAATCTTGATAGTGGTCTTCCAGGTCTCTAGCCTGTCATTCCAGTCGGGTCGTGCATGCTCGCTGTCGATCCAGGACTGGTGTGGTGCCCCCTCGGGCATGAGTTCGAACGGGCGATAACAAGCGAATGAGTGCTGCGCGAACCGCTCGGACTTCTCATGAGGGACGCTGGTGTAGAACTCGACCACGCGGGGCCGGTCGGGGTGATCTTCGATCAGTTCGGCCAGTTCGTCCCAAGACATATGGCCAGTCTGCTCCTTGGCTCTGACACTGATTCCCTGCTTGTCCCAGGCGGAGTGGATACGTTCACCAGCCCGTCCGATGTTCTCGTCAGTGCTGTAGCGGGGTTGCCAGTCTGGTCCGAGTGCGGCAACGAATTGGAGCGAGTGTCGCATCTGGTCGCGGAGAGCGGTGAGCACAAACAGCTTGCTTGCGCGATCCTGTGCTGCGTTGCCTCGCGTCTCCCCTGCTATCTGGTCGAGGAGGTCGAGCTGATCATCCATCATGCACCTCAATCCTCTGGCAGTCTTCGCACGTGAGGTTATGGAGTGTGACGATTTCCGGTGAGTGGTAGAGCCAGTCATCAAGGGGTGTGAGGATATGGGGTCCGTCACCGTGGGCGATAGCGGAACGGAGGTAATCGCCTCCGTGGTTGCGGCATACGACGCGGCCGCCCTCGTTGATCCAGACTGACTTCTCAGCGGTGTACTTGCTCATGATGTGTTCCTCTCGGTGCGTGCCGGGGGCCGAAGCCCCCGGCTAAGTGTGTGGTGGTCAGCCTGCGTTGAGTCCGTCGTAGACCAGGCGGTCAAAGTAGAGCTCCATGTCGCCGGAGAAGACCGGTTCACAGTCTTCGCGTGCGGCGGTCTCGACTGCTTCGAGCACCCACTCGTGGTGGATGCGGTACGTGCTCAGCGGCTCGGTGAGGTAGTCGCGGAGGACGCGGGGATCGTCTCGCACGGAGTCCTCGAAGTCAGCGATTCCGGCTTTGACGATGCGAACGAGTTCCTGGCGTTCGCGGGTGATAGTGGATGTCTTGAACATGGTGTTTTCCTTTCGGTTGTGCCGGGGTCCATCCCCCTGGCTACACCTCCAGTCTACACCCTCATATGAGGGTGTAGCAAGAGGATGATTCACTCTTTTTCGAGGCAGTCCGGGTCGGTCATGTCGTAGCCGCCGAACGGCGAGTAGCCGGGGACGTTGCGTGTGCCGATTCCGGTTCGATGAGTGCGGATGGGTGCGCCGGGAACTTGCCATTCTTGTGGGTAGTCGGAGGGAAGCTTCGGCTTGCGGTCGAGGTTGGGGCGAGTGAGCACCGGCAGCTCCCTCCATCCGGGCCAGCAGTGGTCATGATAGGAACGGACAGCTCCCCCCTCACCCTCGGTTGGCTGTGTCCACCACTGGCAGTCGGAGCAGTACACGCGGTAGAGGTAGCCGGTCACGCAGCAGCAAGTCTCGCCGTAGTGGTCGCATCGCAGGTCGGCCTGCATTACCCAGGCGGAGTGCGGCTGATCGACCCCGAACGGCTCGCAGAAGGCGGGGTGCCACATGCGGGAGCGGCGCACACAGTCGAACCGCCCGTTTTCGTCAGCCCACGCCTCGTATGCGTCAGCTAGTTCAGCGGCGGTGAACTCGGTGCTGTCGGTGAATGCTCGGGGCAGGTGTGCGGTGCGCTCGGCGCGCTCGTTGGCTTCGAGGACGGTGAAGATGTCGAGCTGTGCAGTCATGGGATTCGCCTCCTTTGGCGTGCGCCGGGGGCCGAGGCCCCCGGCTGTGGCGCGGGTGGCTCAGGCTGTGATGACGGTGGACTTGGAGACAAGGCCAGAGCAGGCGAAGAATCGAATGTCCCAGGCTCCTGCGGGACCGTCCTCGGCAATGAAATCTGCGTTGTAGTCATCGAAGAACGCCTGCGCGGAGTCCCAGGCTTCTGGCCTGCCGACGTCGAAGAAGGGATGGCTGCGGTAGCGAGCGAGGTGCTGGCAGTCCGGGGCATGGACCTCCACTGCCTCATCGCGGCCTGTGTTGAGGTTGTCTGTGTTAATGAAGACGATGCTTGACATGGTGTTTTCCTTTCGGCTGTGCCGGGGTCCGTCCCCCTGGCTACACCTCCAGTATACACCCTCTTATGAGGGTGTAGCAATAGGAAGGAAAGGAATATTGCAATATTTATGGGTTTATGGTTTGGTGTCGTGTCTCCGTTTTGTCGTTGCCTCAAGAGCTAACATTTCGTCATCGGCTATGGATCAATCGTCTTAGTCTTTGCTCGCTCAACCCCAGCAGGGACAGCCAATGAATGGTCACATGTCTCTGAACGGCGTGCATCTCCTAGCCACAACGGTCAGTGCGGTAGAAGTTTGTCTCAGGGCAACCGAAATCGCGGAGCGCAGCGGAGGGATTTTGGGCGGCAGCTCTTCCCCGGTCACATCTCCCGCCTAGCGGGCTCTTTCTCAGCTCAGCGCTCGTGTCCCTGGCTTCGATCATTCCGTAGTGACTGCGATGAGAAATCCCGTCGACTCGGATCTGCGGGTGTGCCCTGCTGGTTCGTTGTTTTCGGTGAGCGACTTTTCCTAATCAGCTCCAACGCTGCCTGGGTCTGAGGGTCAAGTCCTAGCGTCGCGTCTTTACCCGTCGCCACAGAGTCGTGCTTGGCGGATTCGAGGGGTGCCCCAATGACTTTGCGCTGCTTCGCGTCGACCATCTCTGGGTTAGCGACGGCGGACTGTCGCTCATACACCTGATACGTCTTTACATTGGAATATTCGGTAGCCAGCTTTTCGGCATTTGCCCTTGGCTGTGACTGTCCGTTGCCGAACACTCCATCAACATATTCCGAAGGCACCCAGCGGCCACCGAGCGCCTGATCGGGGTCTCCTTTGAGCATTCCCATGTAGCCGGTCTGCCACCTATGTGCCACGGCCTCTTTGGAGACGTCGGCAGGTATTTCAACATCAACCACGCTGACTGAGTAACCATTGCGCTGGAGAAGGTCTCCGATAGCTTCTGCGGAGGATGCGCTGGAGAGCACGGTATCAACGACGATGTTGTATCCCTGGTCGACGCAGAACTCACGGGCGCGCTTGGCTAGAGTCGATGATTCCTCGTGAACCAGCGAAGCGAATTCCAAAGGGCCGAACACCTCACCGGATTCTTCAAGGTCCTTAACGAAGTCAGGCTTAAGGTCCCGATGCAGACTTCCATCGCTAGAGGCCCGCGTGAGAATCCGCTCTTTGAAGTAGTCAGCATCTATCGAAATAAACGTGTCCGGGTCATAGCCGGGGATGTTGGCGTAGTAGTCGGAGTCCTGCATGATCCGAGATTTTCCTGCTCCTGGGGGGCCGGCAAGCACCACTGCATGTTTGTCTTGTCCAACATTTGGTGCATTGGCTACTAGGTCACGCATGAGCTGATCGTGAAAGTCAGACCGGTCCGGCGTTGGTTCGCCGCCTTGGAACCAGCGTGGATTGTTCACGCTTGCGTATGGGCTGTTCTTCGCATCCAGCTCGGGGCGGCGTTGCATATCCATTGCCCAGCGAACATGGCGACTTGCCATGTCTTCGAGATGCTGTGAACTAATACTCATGCCTGCTTACTATGCCGCAGTTCAAAGATCGCTGCGTAGTCCTCCCGAGAAATAGTCCCCGCGTACTTGGCAGCAGAGACTTCTCTCCAGGTCGGCCCGTCTGCTTCTGGGGTGATCCAGTCGTATCCATCCGTTGCCGGTTCTTCGACAAAGGGGAACCGAGCAATCAGCTCGATCATTTTTTCGCGGGGCATCGTCCCGTCACTGTAAGCAGTGAAAATCTGCTGTGGAGTTAAGGCGTTCGTGTCGCTCATCAGGCCCTCCTTCGGCTGGTGCGTGGTGGCGCTTGTCCGGATTCTATTACGTTAGCTCCTAACGAACAGGAGGCACTAGAACTAGCTATTCGGCAGGATTCCAATCGTGCGGGTTCTCGGCTTCAATGCGGACCGAGGGTTCGCGCTTCGCTTCTTGCTCGGCCCCGTCGAGAATGAGCTCCAAGTATTCCTCTGGACCATAGTTGTTAGTGATTCGTCGTTCCTTGTAGCCGAGCTGGTTTGTCCACCAGCCGCCCCAAGTCAACGTCCGCGCCGCAGTCAGCGCATCGTCTCTGCGGTCTTCGAAGTCTTCCGATTCGAGAATTGCCTCCAGAACAGTGAACCGATCCCGGCGAGCGGACTCGATCAGCCCGGAACTCACCTGCTTCTCTGTGCCAGTCAATTCAGGAAGGCCATGCTGGTTCTCAAATGCTTCAGTGTCCAACATGAGTTGCCTGAGAAATGCTTCCTTGTCCACTTTCCGCGTTTCTTTGAAGCACTTGTTGCACACCATTCCATCATCGTCACTCCCTGCTTTGGTAGCAAAGAAGTCTGACTCTGCGAGCTGGCTGCGCTTCGAAGCTGCAACGTTGGACAGGTCCCGCTGTTCGGTGTGTCCACATTTGTATTTCACCGGAAATGAGGTCGGGATAGCCATGGTCAATCACTCCTAACGTATCTGGATACTCTTCACCTTCATTATACTATGAAAGTACGTACTATGAGAGTCCTATTCGCGTATGTATGACGTCTCCGATTCGTTGCCGCTGGGAGACCTCCAGCTTCTTTCGCTTGCCGCTGGCTGAGTCTCTTGTGCGCTGGAAGCAGCAGGTTGGCCAGTGCCACGGTTCGCACGGACGCGATCAAGCACTGCCATCGCCTGGTCATCAATGCTTCCAGTGGATGCCCCGTCGACAACCTGCACCGGCTCTTGCCATTCAGCGGCACTCGCATTTGGTGCTTTGATTGCGAGCTGGTGATCAACGTCTTGTAGCTTCGTTCGCGCGGACGCGAGATCGTCAGCCTGGGGGAATTCGAGGCTGAGCTTGGGCGCGAGGGCTGCCATTTCTTTGGAACTGTCTTCGAGTCGCTGTTCGAGGTCCGAGTGAAGGCTCGGGAGGTTCTTCACTCGGTTCTCCATCGACACGATGATGTTCGCGGCGGCTTCACTGGTCACGAGATCGTTCCAGGAGTAACTGGTCCAGGTTCCGTCATGGTCAGACCCGTCAAGATTGAACTTCACGCTCGCGTTTCTGGCTGGGCCTCCCCCAACGCTCCAGCCCACGTCGTGACCGTTGAGCTGCATAACGCCCTGGTGCTCTTCTGCGGTGAGTACGTACACCTGCGTGCGTCCGCGCCCAGCGATTTCAACGACATCGGCAATGAGTGCTCTCTGTGCGTCACTGCGCTTGTCATAGCTGCGCCCGTTGACTGAGGCAGTGAAATCCTCCGTGATTCGCGTCTTATCCATGAGTGTTTGGACTTCGGGCAGGGCTTCGGTGGCGAACTGATGGGAGTTGTTGGCCATGTTGTATTTATGCTGTGTGGCCTGTTGCTGCCGATTGAATGACCGCTCGCGGCGTTCGAGGGTACCGACTTCACTTTCGAGGGTGACTTTCTCCTCGATCAGAGGGTCCCCAGAGGTGACGGCCATCATTGCTTGTGCTTCGGCTTCAAGATCTCCGGGATCGTCGACCTCGCGCACGTCGATCCGGCCTTGCATGATTTGTTGGATCGGTGCGGCTTTGCGTGCGATGGTTCCCCATGCCGTTGAGTCAAAGGAATTGTCGGTGGCATAGCGAACGATATTGACTTCATCGTTGGCGTTGCCTTGGCGCAGAATTCGGCCCTCGCGCTGGGTGACTTCATCCGGTCGCCAAGGGCAATCGACATGGTGGAGGGCCTTCGTCCGCAGTTGGATGTTCGCGCCTGTGCCCATTTTCGCTGTCGAGCCGATCAGCACGTCGATCTTCCCTTCGCGTGCCTGCTTGAACATGGTCGCTTTCTGCTCATCGTTTTTCGCCTCGTGGATGAAC
Organism: Brevibacterium sp. FME37; assembly: GCF_014897485.1. Lineage (NCBI taxonomy): Bacteria > Bacillati > Actinomycetota > Actinomycetes > Micrococcales > Brevibacteriaceae > Brevibacterium > Brevibacterium sp. FME37. Next base: position 18,463 of record NZ_JABUYE010000021.1, on the reverse strand, counting down.
CGGATTCGGTCGCGGTCCATGCTGTAAGACGAGGCAAGTTCGGACCTGAGCTGATCGTAAAAGTTCCACTTCTCCGGGTTCGGGGTGGAGACATCGCAGAAGACGAGCTGCAAAGCGCCACGGTCTTCGGACATGATGTCTCGGTGTTCTTTCGCATCTGAGATGGGATACGGGTTGTCACGGTTCTCGCGCCAGATCTCCGCTACATTCTTAGCGACTTTGTTGACCTTCAAATACTCTCCGCCAGGGTCGCGATCGACCAGCCGGGGGTCGAGTGCAGCCTTACGCCCGTCGCTGTAGACGGTCAGGTGATTATCGTCGCCTTTCCCGGGCCGGCCCCCTGACGTTGCGAGCTTGTCCAGGCGTGCTTTGAGTTCGTCCATGTAGGCTGCGAGCGTGTTTGAGCGGGTCACGACTTCGATTTGAGGGCGGCGTTCACCATCGCTGTTCATCGCCTGCTCGGGCACGTCGAGGTACGAGAGGTCTTTGGTCATTTTCACGTCTGCGAACTGCTGCCATACGCCAAGCATTTCGGGAACATTTTGGAACTTCGAGAACCGTTCTTTGGTGACGAGTTCGCCTGCGGCGTTGCGCTCGAATCGGGACACGGTTTTTCCGAATGTTTTGGCCCAATCGTCGAACCGTTGTACACCGGTCTCTCGCAAGAGATCGGGCCGGATGTAGCGCATCATGACGTGGGCTTCAGTGATGGAGTTGGCGATAGGTGTACCGGTGGCCATGGTCACGACGCGGTGCCCATATGTTTTACGAAGACAGTCGAGTTTCATGTCGAGGTCGGTAGCGCGACCTGAGCCGGTGATGCTGGCTCCCTTGATCTTCGAATGTGTTCTGAGGTTCTTAAACAAGTGCCCCTCATCGACTGCCAGATGGTCTATGCCTGTTTCTTCAAGCGTCAGACCGGCCACGTCTCGGCCGTCGAGAGCTTTCTTCAGCTGTTCTTCTTCCTTGGCAATGGTGTTCTCGATCTGCTTGATCGTGCCTTTGTACTCGCTGTCAGAGTCATCGCGCATGGCCTCCAGGGTGGTCCGAAGGTCCGCAATCTGCTGATTTGAGTAGGAGCTCAACGTTGTGTCAGAGACATCGAGTTTTTCGAACGCGGAGTGGGTCATGATGATCCCGTCCCAGTCTCCGGTTGTGGCGCGTGCGACGAACGCGCGGCGTGCGGAGGCATCTCCTTTTACGGTTTTCACATCATCTGATCCAGCAGAGAGCAGCTGCGCCTGGGGATACATTTGCTGCCATTCGCGGGTGAATTGTTCGAGCATGTGGCCGGGAACGATGACGGCCGGTTTGTTGACCAGTCCACGTCGTTTGAGTTCCATTGCGCCCATGACCATGACGGCGGTTTTTCCGGCGCCAACCTGGTGGAACAATCCCACACCCTGTTCAGAGACGATTCGTGCTACTGCCGTGCGCTGGTGCTTGTGTGGGTCAAAGTCACTGGCCAGTCCTGGCAGGCTGAGTCGTTGGCCTTCTTCGGTGTAGTCGCGTGCCACGAGGGAGTTGAATTGCCGGTTGTACTGCTCAGCAAGCTCGACGGCCCGGTCAGGGTCTTCCCAAACCCATTCGCTGAACCGTTCGCGGATTTCGTCGGCTTTGTCGTTGGCTGACTGGGTTTCAATGTCATTGAGAACTGGTTTGCCGGTTGAGTCTTTGTCTTCGACTTTGATTTCCCGGCTGTTAACCAGCGCATCGAACAGGTCGTGTGCGGGTCGCCGGTCAGTGCCCCAGTCGGAAGTGGCGAGGTATCCAGCGCGACCGTCACGTGACCCATGAACGTCCCAATACCCTCCGCCGTGATTGATTACGGTGGCCTCGTGGTCATCGGTGATGTCTATGAGGAACTGTTCATGAACAGTGGCGGGAACCCACACTGCCCCGATCTGTGCTTCGATGTCGCTGATCGGTACATCGTCGGGCAGTGCGGCTTCGAGGGCTTCGACATTGATGTTCCAGCCGTTGTCAGGTTCTTCCTCGGCTTTGGTGCGTGCTTCCTCGAGTTTGTCTCGCACGTTGCCGGAGAGGTACTCGGCGCGAGTGATGATCTCATCAGAATTGGGGTCATCGAAGACGAGGGTGCCGAGCTGATCGCGTGCTTCTTCTTCGCTTACTCCGAGTCGAGCGGCAATCTGGTTGAGGTCAGTGCGCCCGGTATGGTCGAGTACCAGTGCCAGGGCTTCTTCGGCTGTGTCTGCGCCCAGCAGTGGTCGCTTCACCGAGACGGTACGTCGGGTGAGAATGTGGGCCGGCTGCGCGGTCTGCGTGGAGTCGTTGAAGTTCTCCGACGCGAGAACGAGTGACCACATCGGGTCAGGAGAGAGTGCTTTGTTGACGAGTGGGAAGCTGCGCTTCTCCACCCGGATGGTTTCTTTCTCCTTGGTTTCTTTGTTCGTGACAACCTTGTCAACCCAGCTGGTGTCGAACCGGTTGATTGGCCCGTACTGGTCGACGTGTTTCTGCCATGCGTCGCGTGCCTGATCGCGCAGGGCAATGGACTGGTCGGTATCCGCGGTTGTGCCCGCCTGCTCCTGGATGACAGCGGACATACGATCACGCAGATTCAGCAACGACTTGGCTGGGGCGTGGTGGACCTTGGGTACGTGATACGGCTCGAAGGTCTGTACTGGAGAGACCTGTTTAAACTCTCCGCCATCGAACACAATCGTTCCGACAGTCAGCTCGGTCTGGTTCTGCACGGCTTCGGCCTGTATGACCTGTTCTTCTTCGCTCAGAGGTACGTATCCGCGCCCCTTGGCCTGCGCATCGGCGGCAATAGATGCCATTCGTTCCCGCAGCTGTGACGGGATCGCCGCCAAATCGTCAGTGGTGACCTGGAGCGAGGTATGGAATTGCCCACCGATGGAGTACTCCCCCAGAACATTTTCGGGGTGGGCGATAAAGTAGTCGTTAGTGCGTGGTGTGCGTGTGATGCCATGGTCATCAACGTCGATATTGCTGGTCTTGATCCATTGCCGGGTTTCCGGGGTCGCTTCCTCCCCCGATAGCCGTTTCCGGAACATGAGTACATCGGTGACCACATCAGTGCCGGCTGTCCGGCGATGTGTCCCAGTGGGTAGGCGAACAGCTCCGAGGAAATCAGCTTCTTTGGAGACCTCAGCTCGGAATGCGGGGTTTTGCGAGTCCATTGAGTATTGGCTGGTGATGACGGCCATGACTCCCCCGTCATGCAGGCCCCCAATGGACTTGCGCATGAAGTGGTTGTGCATGGTGAACCGGCCATCGGGGTTCCACACTGGGTCAGATAGTGAACGGTCGCCAAAGGGCACGTTGCCGATGGCTGCGTCGTACTCACCTTGTCGAACTGTAGTGTCAGCGAACGACTCGGTGCGTACGTCGGCTTGTGGATACAGGTGAGCGGCAATCGAGGCGGTCAGTGGATCGAGTTCGATCCCGACCATTTGCATTGTCTCGGGTGCGGTTCCGATGTAGTTGCCTGAGCCGGTGCCGGGTTCGAGGACTCGGCCCGATTCGAAGCCAAGGTCGCTCAAGGTCTCCCACATGGCGGTGACGAGCTTCGGATCGGTGTAGTGGGCGTTGAGTGTGGTGCGGCGTGCTGCGTCGTATTCCTCGTCGGTGAGGACTTCGCGCAGCTCCTGGTTTTCGTTTGTCCAGCTGCCTTTGTTCGGGTCGAACACGTCTGGCACGGCTCCCCAGGAGGACCAGGCTGCGAGGACTTCTTGTTCTGCGCGGGTTGCTGGACGGTTTTCGGTTTCGAGCTGCCGGACTGTGCGGATTGCTTCGAGATTGGCCTTGTACCGCGATTTCGCACCCGAGGGTGCGTATTGGTCTGCCTGAGACAGATAAAACGGCTCAGCGGCCACCACAGAGTCGGTAGTAGACAGTTGAGCCGTTTCGGTGTTGCCAGTTTGTGCGGGGGTCAGTGTTCCAGCGGTTGGCCTGTCTCGTCCACTTCGGCTGGAAAGCTCTCCGTCACGATTCGCTCCCAGGCCAGTTCCCTGGCCTGGGCGACTCGTGCGCGGTGTTGGCCGATGATCTTCATTGGATCGGCTGTCTCGGGTTCTGGCCCCATGTCCTCCAGGAGGTCCGTCTGGGTTTGGTGGAGTTGATTCAGCAAGTCCTGAAAATAGGTCTCGGGGTTCTGAATCTTGCTGTACCGCTTCGGGGCGTACTTCTCCACGTATTCCTGGATCGTGTTGGCTGTCCGCACTGGTCTGTTCCTCTCCTGGAGTCAGCTCATGTTCATCAGTCTCGATGGCCATAAGTGCATCAAATATGTCGAGTTGTCCCTCTACCGGGGTGTTCTTGCGTCCGCGTGCCATGAATCACACGCTATCGAAAAGCCCTGTCGCTAGCAGCTGGTGCTGAATATCGGTACTTCTCAGTCGCGGATCGAGCCCAGTTTCGGGAACAAGTGCGTCATTCTCCTACTCCCCCAGCTTCATCGAGAGCCGCGACAATTCCGCGCATCTCGTCTGCGCTGAGAACCATCTGTATGGGTGGCCTGTGTTCGGCAGCGCGATCACTGCGTTGCCACTGGAGCAAAACCAGCTCGCGGTCCTCGGTGTGCGCGGACACAGTCACATCGTAGCCAGCTAGTCTCCTCGAGCCTTTTGCAGCTCGTGTATTGACGTAAATCATTTCAGATTCCATTGCTCTCCATCTCCGGACCGTAAAACCATATTCCCATATGGGATTATGGTTTTACGGTGATGCCGTCGCTTTCTAGTCCTGCTCGAATGTACTGATCCACCAAGTCCCGCATGGAGGTGCCCTCAGCGACAGCGTGAAGCTTTAACGTTCTAAAGAGTTCAGTCTCCATGTCGAGCGTGGTCTTTGTGGTGGGCTGCTTATGCTTCTTTTCCTTTGCTGGCTCCTCCTGACGAAAGGTACTGCCAATGCTGCCAACGTCATTCGACTCGAGGCTCGGCTTCGCCCCATATGAGCGCGGTTTCTTGCCGTCTGGTGGTTTGATTGCCATGATCAGATTCCTTTCAGTGCCGCAATGAGTTCTGTAGCCACAGCTTCAACTCCAAAGAGATCGGAGTAGCCGATGCCGGTGTCGACAATTTTCTTTACATCTTCACGAACGGGAACGATCGCGTCGAGGAACGAGATATCTTCGTCCCGTGCCCATTGCTGAGCCGTGGCGTACAGCTGAGTTCTCGGGTTGACCTTGTAGAAGAGCAGAGCTGACGGCACTGAAAGCGCCTGAATTGTGGCCGCTGATCGCTTCATGTCCATGGGCGAGGAGTCGGTAGGAATGATCAGGAAATCGGACCGTCGAGCTGCAAGGTCGATGGCTTCTGGGTCGCCTGGGGGAGTGTCGATGATCGTGTAGTCTGCATCGCTGTCTCGGCGTCGCAACTGAGCTTTGTTGACGGCAGTGACAGCGAAGCCCAGCGGGTCGCCGTCTTCAACCGCGTTCTCAGCCCAGTCACCTGCGGACCCCTGCGGGTCTGCATCCCAGACCTCAGCGGTGCCGTGCCCGCGCCGCAACGCTTCTGCCAGGAGAAGACTGAACGTGGTCTTTCCTACTCCACCTTTGGAATTGAGAATTGCAAGAATCACCAGCAAACCACCTTTCTGTGTTTATGGCTTCCTGGCCAGGATACCAGGAATATGGCCAGCGAACCAGGAACCCATATTCCTGGGCCTGTATAGGTTGGGGTCTGGGGAAGAATCGCCCGGAAATTCACGCTAAGGAGTCAGCGGCCTGTTGAATGGGTGACATGGCGGTCGATTTTCTAAGTGATGAGCAGGTCGCAGGGTTCAGCGGATTCCCCGACGAGGTACCAGCGGAGGACCTGGAACGTTTCTGTTGGTTGGACGATGCCGATTTGTCGGTGGTTGGTCGCCGCCGGGGAATGCACAATCGCCTGGGATTTGCTGTTCAACTGATCACGGTGCGGGTAGTCGGACGTTTTTTGACGGATCCATTGGCTGTTCCGTGGCCGGTGGTGGAATCCCTGGCCGGGCAGCTGGGCATTGCCGATGCTTCCGTGCTCAAGCTGTATGCGCAGCGGGGACAGACCGGGTACGAACACGCCGCGGAAATCTCCACCGAGTACGGGTATGCGGATTTCTCCGATCCGGCCAGGTACGAAGAGCTGAGGCTGTTTCTGGAGGCCCGGGCCTGGACTTCGTCGGAGGGACCGGTGCGTTTGTTTGAACGGGCGGCGCTCTGGCTGCGTGAGCGCAAGGTCCTTCTCCCCGGCGTCTCTACGTTGACACGACTGGTTTTAGAGGTCCGTGCCGGAGCAAATGACCGCCTCCATTCCATGCTGGTGGACGCGGCCGGCCCCGCATTGATTCTGGAATTGGAAGGTCTGCTTCGCGTTGGGGATGGGTCGCGGTTGACCGCGTGGGAACGGCTGCGGACCGGGCCTTCGAGGGTCTCGGTGCCGGAATTGTTGCGGCAGTTGGAGCGGCTGGGCCGCTTGCGGTCCCTGGGTGCCGGGTCCATTGATGTGGAGATGATCCCCGAGGGCCGGATGAACGCCCTGGCCCGCTACGGATTGGCGGGCAAGGCCTCATCGCTTCGAGGACTATCGGGACAGCGCCGGGGTGCGACACTGCTTTGTGCCGTGCGCGCATTGACGTCGGAGGTTGCCGATGATTTGTGTGATGCCCTGGACGCCATTGTCAACGAACGCGTTCTGCGCAAGGCAACCAGGGAATCCACTGCCGCCCGGTTGAAATCCCTGCCCCGTTTGTCCAAGGCCTCACTGCAATTGGCGAAGGCCGCGAAAACACTGGTCGAGGTGTTGGACAACACGGAATATTCCGGCGCAGAGGCCGCCTCGGTGCTGGCCGATCAGGTTTCCTTGTCCGAGCTACGCGCCGCGCTGCAGGTGGTGAACGAAGTGGTGAATCCCGAGGGTGCCGAGGCTGATACTGCGGGGCAGATGCTGCGCCGGTTCGCCACCGTGCGCTCGTTCCTGCCGGCGTTGGCCGCGGCGGCACCCTTCGGGGCCACCGCGGGCGGGACGCCAACGTTGGCGGCGCTGACGGCACTGCCGGAGGTTCTGGACGGCCGCAAGAAAGACCCTGCCGAGGTTGATCTGTCTGTCCTCTCTCCGACTTGGCAGCGTCTTGTCACGGCTTCGGAGGAAATCGACCGCAAGGCCTACACGGTGGCGGTGACGGTGGCCGTCCATAAGGCGCTGCGGCGCAGGGACATCTTCGTGGTTGGCGGGCGGCGCTGGGGAGACCCTCGGGCGCGGTTGCTCACCGATCCTGCGTGGCAGAAAACCAAGACTGAGACTTTGAGGGCTCTCCAGCTGCCAGAAGAGCCAACGGAGCATCTGGCTGGTGTGCGCCACCGCCTTGATGCCCGTTATCGTGCGGCGGCTGAGCAGTTGGCCGACAATCCAACGGTACGGATTGATGATGCCGGCAAAGTCCACCTCTCACCCCTGGAGGCCAAGACGGTCCCGGAGTCCCTGACGCAGTTGCGGGGGCTGGTCTCCGGGATGCTGCCGAGGGTGGACCTGCCCGATGTGCTGCTGGAAGTACATTCCTGGACGGGATTCCTCTCGGAATTCAGCCACGTCTCGGAGACCTCCGCGAGGATGGGCCAGCTTGATGTCTCCGTCGCAGCCATCCTGGTGGCCGAGGCCTGCAACGTCGGACTCACACCGGTGGTAAGGGATGGCCACCCCGCCCTGACACGTGGACGCCTGAGCCACGTCGACCAAAACTATGTGCGTGCCGATACGCTTCGCGCAGCTAACGCCCGCCTGATCAAGGCCCAGTCCGGTCTCGGACTCGCACGGCGCTGGGGCACCGGCTTGTTGGCGTCCGTCGATGGGATGCGGTTTGTGGTGCCGGTGGCTACCGTCAATGCCGGGGCAAATCCGCGCTACTTTGGCCAGGGCCGCGGCCTGACCTGGCTGAACTATCTCAACGACCAGGTCTCCGGGCTGGGTGCCGTTGTGGTTCCGGGAACGGTCCGCGATTCCCTGCATATTTTGGATGGGCTGCTCGATCTTGACGGTGGCCAACGCCCCGAGATGGTCGCCACTGACACGGCCTCCTACTCAGACCAGGTCTTCGGGCTTTTCACCCTGCTCGGATATCGGTTCTCGCCCCGTCTGGCCGGGTTGCCGGACCAACGGTTCTGGCGCATCGACGCCACTGCGGATTATGGGAAGCTGAACGCGGTAGCCGGTCGCAACCGCATCAACCTGGATCTCATCTCGTCGAACTGGCCGGACATGCTTCGCCTTGCTGGGTCCTTGACGTCCGGGACCGTGCGCGCCTCCGAAGTCCTGCGGGTCACCCAGGGAGGCGGGGCACCGACGCTGCTCGGGAAGGCGTTGGCGGAGTACGGGAGGATTGCAAAGACCGAGCATCTGTTGGACTTCATCGATGCCGATGAGGGGTACCGCCGGCAAATCCATACCCAGTTGACTGTGCAGGAATCCCGGCATGCCCTGGCCAGACTCATCTTCCACGGGCGGAGGGGCCAAATACGGCAGTCCTACCGGGAAGGCCAGGAAGACCAACTCGGCGCCCTTGGCCTGGTTCTGAACGCCGTCATCCTGTGGAACACCCGCTACCTGGAAGCCGCACTGACCGGGCTCCGCGACCGCGGCCACAACGTTGCAGACGAGGACGTGCATCGCCTGTCGCCGCTGGTCTCGGAACACATCAATATGCTGGGCCGCTACTCTTTCACCGCAGGCGCCACGGGAACGGAACTTCGGCCATTGAGGAACCCCGATGAGGACCTGGAGACCTAAACGAGGCAACATTTCCCTGAACATATCCACGCCCGCAAGAGGAACCACCTGCGGTACAGCCGCAGTTAAGGTGTGTCTGCTGCTCAGTTAAGAATCTTGCGAATGTAGAAACAGTCGGGGAACCTGGTCGAAGCCGCTTCCCATCCGTCACTTGCAGCAGGCAAGGCGCGCAATGAAAAGATCGAGACTCGCGTGACTTCCCAAGACTCGTCGTCGAGTTCGAGTGCGTGTTCGCCGTGTAGCGAACGGATTAGCTTCCAGCCTTGTCTTCCGGCCGCATTGATCTGTTCCACTTCTTCATTGCGCGAAACAGGACCCACGATCCGCATGGTCTCCGTGGCTTGCATTGCCTCGGTTCGGCGGGTGTCGAAACGCTGCTGGGCAGCCTGGCGGGAAATTCCAAGCGCTTTGCCAATTTTTGCCCAACTCAATCCAGAATCTTGAGCTGTCGCAACCGCCTGCGATTGAAGCTGTGTGGATACACGGGCTATGTCGCCAAAAACGGCTACGGAGCGAAGGACGGCCTCCGGTGATTGCATGGACTCATCATCCGAGGGGCTTGGCTCCAGATCAGCAGCGAGTTTCGATAGTCGCACGGAAAGGGCGACGTCGGCTTCGTTGCTCATAGCTCTTCATTGTCAGCTGGACGCCAAGAGTTTGCACGTGAAGCCGCGGTGGATTTCTGAACGAGAACCACTATGAAGCCGATCAAGCTGGCTATCAGGGCAATCCACCCAGCCACGCTGATGATGAAACCCGGGAGCCCTAAGCCTATAAATGCTGCGAACACCACCATGCAGATGCCGAGCGCGAGGGCGACCAGGAGGACTTTTCTTGCAGTGCGAATTCTTGTTGATGGAGTCATGTGTCAAGGATAGGTTGACGCATCGAAGGTGTCAAGGAGATGTTGACGCTCTCGGGTCTCGCTCATTTGGCGACGAAAGGACGCCCTTGCGCTCGGGTGCAGGTTGCCACAAGCAGACTGTCCCGTAAGCCGGTCCTCCACCGGACACGCCAACCGCTGACCTGCTGCTTTGCTAATGGTGACCTATGAAGTGTCCGTATAGGGTGTACGGTGAACTGTCCGGTGAAGGATCCCTATGTGACACACTGATCTACATGTCTAAGATCATGGTCGGTTACGCACGCGTGTCCACGGAGGAGCAAGACCTCACCGCCCAGCGTGATGCCCTGGCATCCCTCGGCGTTGAACCCGAACGCGTCTATGTTGATCATGGCTTTACCGGCAGGAACAAGAATCGCGCAGGACTTCACGAAGCCCTCGCCGCCTGCCGGGCCGGAGATACCTTCGTCGTTACCAAACTCGACCGCCTGGCCCGGTCCGTCCGAGACGCCCACGAGATAGCCGACGGCCTCGCCAGACGCGAAATCAGACTCAGCATCGGTGGTTCCGTCCACGACCCCACCGACCCAATGGGCAAACTGCTGTTCAACGTCCTGGCGATGATCGCTGAGTTCGAAGCCGACCTCATCAGCATGCGCACCCGCGAAGGAATGAAGGTTGCCAAGGCCAACGGCCGACTCCGGGGAAAACAGCCAAAACTCACCGTGAAACAAGAAACACACCTCCTCGAACTGCACGATGCCGGCAAACACACCATGACCGAAATGGCAGAACTATTCTCCATCAGCCGATCCACCATCTACCGGGCCGTTGAACGCGACCAACGCAAGAAAACCGGCACAATCAATCCGTGACCTCTTCCTGCCACCACCGAAAGATGACGTGCGGCTCTCATCCGTTGCCCCACACTGCGAAAGCTTTGCGTCGGGCATTTCGCTTTTTCGCGAGCCCTATCCACGCCAGGATCGACACCGGGATGTCGTTAGCGTGAATTTCCGTACCGATCTTCCTCAGACCCCAGCTCTGGTCGGCCGCCGCCGCGATGTGCCTCGCACTCCTGCCGGTGCTCGTGGTCGTCGCGGGACTCTGGATGAGCATCGCCGGGCTCATCACTGGCGCTCAGTGGGCTCTCGACGTGGGCGGGAGCGTGTGGCTCGGAATCGGTCGCTGGCTCGTAGTCGCCGTGGGCCTCGCGTCGGCCGGCTACGGCCTGTTCGCTTCCATCCGGTGGGTCGCTCGCCTCGTGGAGACCTGGAAGGGGCACGGGATGCCGAAGTGGCCGCGCTGGCGGAAGTAGGCCGCCGCATCGCAAAGAGAGCGCCCCGAGGGAAGAACCCCCGGGGCGCTGGTACGGAACGGATCCGTCGGATGGAGCAGGATGTCGCTGTCGACTCATCGGTCAGCCGAGCGGGTTGACCCACTCGCCGTCATCAGCGGAAGCCTCACACTCCTGGGTGAAGGTCCCCACTGTGGTCTGACCCGCATCAGAGGACTCGGCAGAGAACGCCGTGCCATCGAGGGTGAGCAGTTCGCCGCTCTCGCTGCGGATCAGTGTGTCGGAGCCGGAGTAGTCCCCAGAGCTCGTCCACATGATGGAGCCGCCGTCTTCGCTGAGCGTGCCAGCGCTGGAGTCGGTCTCCTCGATCCCGTAGCACTGGATGCGATCGAAGGCCACAGAGCCCTCGTCGATGCTCAGGCGCACGAGACTGTTGTTCTTGATGCCGCAGTTGACGCACTCGTAGGTGCCGAAGTAGTCGCCGTCGGCGATACCGCTGGACGTGCTGCCACATCCGGTCAGAGCCATCCCGAGGATGGCGATGGGAGCGAGTGCCGTGAGCAGGCTGCGCGCAGGGGTGGGCGTGGTGATCATGTCCTTCATCGTCTGTTCGCGCGCAGGGTGGTGGCGCGTCTCCTTCCAATCGTCGTGGTGAGGGTGCTACGCCACGTCATGCCGCGCGACTAGCACCCCATCAGAGTACAGGCCAGCAACGTATTAGTTGCTGGTTTACCAGCACTTTCCGCGGTGCAGTTAGTAGTTGTGCCCGCAACTTCATCACCTCTCAAGCAGCAGTTCGGTGCACACCTGCGCGCGTACCGCCGTTCGCTCGGCCTGTCGCAGGAGGCCATGGCTTTACCGGCAGGAACAAGAATCGCGCAGGACTTCACGAAGCCCTCGCCGCCTGCCGGGCCGGAGATACCTTCGTCGTTACCAAACTCGACCGCCTGGCCCGGTCCGTCCGAGACGCCCACGAGATAGCCGACGGCCTCGCCAGACGCGAAATCAGACTCAGCATCGGTGGTTCCGTCCACGACCCCACCGACCCAATGGGCAAACTGCTGTTCAACGTCCTGGCGATGATCGCTGAGTTCGAAGCCGACCTCATCAGCATGCGCACCCGCGAAGGAATGAAGGTTGCCAAGGCCAACGGCCGACTCCGGGGAAAACAGCCAAAACTCACCGTGAAACAAGAAACACACCTCCTCGAACTGCACGATGCCGGCAAACACACCATGACCGAAATGGCAGAACTATTCTCCATCAGCCGATCCACCATCTACCGGGCCGTTGAACGCGACCAACGCAAGAAAACCGGCACAATCAATCCGTGACCTCTTCCTGCCACCACCGAAAGATGACGTGCGGCTCTCATCCGTTGCCCCACACTGCGAAAGCTTTGCGTCGGGCATTTCGCTTTTTCGCGAGCCCTATCCACGCCAGGATCGACACCGGGATGTCGTTAGCGTGAATTTCCGTACCGATCTTCCTCAGACCCCAGGTTGGCAAGTCGGGAAGCTAGGGTCCGTCATCTGAGCTGATCTAAGTACGCTTGCTTCGCGCTTTGTCCCTCAGCCATGTTCATGGATGCTCGCAGTGATTCTCGTTTAGTCTTTGCGCTACGACTTCACGCACGTCTATATCCATCGCTTCAATAGTCTTCGGTTTCACCACTCGCCCAAGACTTCCCATCTCGTGTGCGGTCACCAGAATTGCCAGGTAGACGATGACGAGTAGACCAATCATGAGTACACGATCGGGCCAACCATGAAAGGCATGCCATTGAGCGACTACTGCGGGGGTGAGTAGCGAAGCAAGCAGCCACAGGGCCGTAAGTGGGGAGTCGAAGATCCTGTGTGAGAGAGGACGGTGGATGCCGTCGAGAAGTTTGTCGCTGATCGTGTATTCAACAAACTGTATGGCGACGAAAGGAACGATGCAGACGGTGGCCCAGTATCGGTCCTCGGCCACAACCTGCAAGCCGAGGATGCCCGCTATCACAGTGAGTGCGAGTGTGGGTGTATAGACGGCAATGTGCCATTTACGGTAAGGGTTCTTCGTGGTGGTCTGTGGGCCGACTGGTTCCACTGGTTGTGGTGGGGTGGTGCTGAGTAGGCGCGTTTTCCTCATGAGAGGTTCCTTTCTTCGTGTGACGGAGGGGTTCAGCGTTTGCGTGCGAGTCGTTTGCGGGGGAGACGGCTGGTCATCTGCGCCATGGCTTTGGCTTTCGCGTCTTGGCCCTCGTGGGTAGCCATTCGGCGGTGAATTTCGGCGCGGCGTGCTTCCTCGGCGCGGCGTTGAATCTCATGCGTCCGTTTCCGAGCTTCAGCGCGGCGGATGCGCTCCTGGGTGGGAGATGCGACCACGCCACCATGAGCGTCTCGCCAGCGGTTGAGTCGCCAATTGACCCAGTGACCGAGGCGAGAGGCGGGGATTCCATCGGCTCCGGTGTAGGGCACCCACCGGTTCTCGATCAGCTGTCCGTGGGCGCGACCGTCGGGCATGGAATCGAGCGCAGTTTTCAGGTCGCTTAGCGTCCAGCCTGTGGCAAAGAAGTCTTTAGCGAGGAATGCTAGGTGCTTCGCTGAGAGCTTTCCCAACGCTGGTACGCGACGTGCCCACTCACTTCCAGCCAGAATGCGTTCGTCTTTGCTGCTTGGTGTTACGTGACTGGGCCAAGCTGGGCTCTGGCGATTCGCTGGGTCGATGGTCGGGTGGCGGTGAGCCGCCTTCAGTGATGAGGGCCGCGAAGCGGCTCTGCTGGGGGCTTCTTTCTCGCGTGCGCGTGCAGGGAATTCTTTATAGCCACGAAGTGTGGGAGGGGTGACATTTATGTCCACAGGCACTTCATCAACAGGGCAGGTCAGTGCGTAGACCGGTGCGTCATTGAGGAATGCGTCGTCGGTTTTCCAGCCGCCTGCCCGTTTGGCTGCTGCGCTCCGGCCTGCTGCGACTCGTCCAATCCACCCGGCTTCGTGGAGAACTTTAAGGTGGCGAGCTACTGACCGTTCTTTGATGCCGGTACGTTTGGCAATGGTGGCCCAGGTGAGAGTGTTCGTTGTCAGCGTTGACCAATCAGCGTTGAAGCCAACGATACGAGCAATAAGGCGGCGATTCTCGCGCCCGTCAGCACGCATGTCCAGGTCGTTGATCCATCCGTCTACGGCTTTTAGCCAGGTGGTCTGTGACGTCGCGAGAGTAGCCTGCATGTGCAGGACAGCGCGGCCTCGATGGAGTGCGGAGGTCTCTTGAGTGCGAGAGGGCCGGCGCACACGCAGTGGGGGATTGGTGCGCCAGTCTTGGCGGATAGCTAGGGCGGCTGTGCCCTCAGTGCTCTGAGTCTTTTCAGGACACGCGCCACGGCCATTGCTTCTGCGTTTGGGTGTGGGGTATCCTGAACTCGTCTTTAGGAACAAGAACGAGTCCTTTCGGATTCGGATCGAGCTGTTACTCGATCACATATTCATTTAGAAAAGGTCACCCGTTGGCGCGGGTGACTTTTTTGGTGTCTAGGCAGACTTCAGATTGATTTCCCCCTGCTCGTGTTCGGAATTGGGAAGTGGTGGGGCGTGCTCAGGCAGTCCCTTCTGGAGGGCCACAAGGTAAGAGACATATTCTCCATACGGCATGTTGAGCGCGTCAGCTTCTGCGCGGACGATCTTATCGACCGGCTTACGCAGGCGAGTAGAGATAGATTTTTCAGCCCGATTGGGAACTATGGGTCGTCCGGTAGCCATAGTTGAAACATACCTTGCGGGGTGTTTCATTTCTAGAAATTGCGCGGCGTGTCCGTGAACATTTTTCGCCTGATCTCCCTGGGGGAGTTGCCGCACTGCTCTAAGCGCCACGCACGGCTTCGGTGAGCGCCTGTAGGAGCATGTCGATGTTTGCGTTGAGGGGCCGGTAACGAACACGCTGGCCGCTCTTGCGAGCTTCGGGCGGCGGGTCCGAGGCGACCAGGTCGAGCTCTTCGAGAACGCGCAGATGAACCTGAACGGTCTTGTCGACAGCCCCAATCCGCTTGGCGATTTCGCCGCGTGTGCCAGGTCCATCCTTTTGCAGTGTGCCGAGAATGGCGACTCGAACGCGGTTTCCGAATGCTTCAATGGCAGCCTCCACTGACTCTGGGTGTGCTGGCCGCGCATATTTTGGCATGTGTCCATCTTGCCTGAATCTGCGCGCCGTTTCTTCTCCCTCATACTAGCGGAGTGTTTATCTATCCGCTAGTATTAAAGCGGTTGCGTGGTGGCAACTGGACAAAAGAGCGGGGGCTGAACACATCTGCCAATGTGTTCAGCCCCCGCTTGCATGATGCTGAGATTAGAGCTTCACACCCAGCGCTGTGGCGGCATGGCGCAAAACGGCCCGTATATGTGTGGGCTGACTGCTGTACCGGACTGCACGGCCGCGACGCTCGTTCTGAGCGAGATCCCCATGGATGTACCCAAGGTCTTCGAGCTCGCGCAGCATACGTGAGAGCGTGGTCTGGCGAATGCCAGTTTCCGTCGAGATGGTGGCGGCGTGCACGCCCTCCTTTTGCGACGCCAGGAACGAGATGATGAGCAGGCGTTCCTTAGACCCTGCGAGTCGTAGGAGCGGATTGATCCAATCGTCTTTCTGCATTGGTTTACTTTCGTGGTGGCGAGAATAGGGAAGTTTAGAGTGCGTCCACAATGGACCCGGCGACTTCAAGATAAGCCTGTCGTGTGGGCTGACGTAGACCATCGAGGGAAATGAGGTCCCCCTTTCCGACCTCGGCATCGAATGGGACGAGATGAACGTCGCGGCACAGGTGTTCCAGAGTGGCGATGATGGCATCTCTGTCAACATCCTTGCTGGTAGCACCGGTATCAGTTAGGACAACGATAGCGTTTTCTGCAAGCTCTCGATAGGCACCACCGTGTGCCTCGTGCAACCACGTCAGGGTGCGTTGTGCTCGTTTTGCACCTGTGACAGCCCACCCGGATGCAACGACGATTTGGTCGGCTCGTTCGAGGATGCCTTTCATTGCCGGGTGGGTGACTCCTGTACCGCAGTCGGTGAGAGTGACCGGGTAGAACCGGTCAGCGGTGTCCCGGACAGCAATGTACTGTTCTGCGGTCAGCGATTCGGATACCTCGGGATCTTGTTCTCCTGCGATGAAGTGCAGGCGACCAGATGTTTGGGTGAACCGGTTGAGGTCTGTGAGGTTGTCGATTTGTTTAGCATCTAGAGCGCCGACGAGGTCTGTGATTGTGCGAGGGCTCAGCGACTCCACCTGGTCGTGACCGATGAGTCTGTCTGCGAGGTCTCCGGCATCGGGGTTCGTATCGATCGCAAGGACGGAGTCTGGGCGGTGTTCAGCCAGGCTCAGACCTATGCCACAAGTATTCGAGGTTTTAGAAATGCCTCCTTTGAGGCACATGAATACGATGTTGCGGGTCCCTGAGATGGGCTTTGCCACTCGTTGATACAGTTCCCGCTGGTGAATCTCGCGGCGGCTGAGGCCGGTATTGATCAGCCCTCCGGTTGCTTTGTACATCATTCCGCGCACACCTGCTGCTGGTGTTTCTTTAGCCTGCTTGACGAAGCTGCGGGTAACGGGCGCGTCAGTTGTGACAACGTTCCCATCTGACACGCCCTGTGCCGCAAGAAACGGATTGCCCTGTGGCTCGGTTGGGGTACCGGAATTCTGGGGAGCTGGCGGCGGTGAGGTATCACCCTGCGGGGGAGTGGCTGGCCGTGGCGGAACCGGGGCAGGGGTTGCGACCGGCTCTGGCGTCGGACTGTGCTCTTGAGATTCGGTCGTTGTCATGGGTGCCTCCTGCTGGACTGGTTGGTCAAGCTCATTGATCGTGCCGTTGGGGTGGACTTCAAGCGCCGTGGTTCCTTCATTTGGGGCAGTGACTGTGGCGTTGAGAATGCGCCCACTGGTTTGGGCATGATTGGTCAGGATCACGATGACTTCACTACGCGCGGCACTGAGTGAGCTGGCCGCGATAGTCCGTGCGCCGGTCGGCAGCGTGATTTGTCCCTGTCCGTCTGCGTCAAGATGAATATCAATCATTATTTCTCCTGGCTGACTCGTGGTGCTCGGTAAAGAATGGACGTGTCTACTTTTTCCGCGACGACATACGCTCCCGTAGCGGAGACAGCGGATGGTGGCGGATCGTCATCGGACATTGTTTCCCACTGTTCTGGAACAACCTTCTTGCCCTCCACTGCCAGGTCGAGAGCACCGTCACCGTTGGTGGTGTAAACGTGATTCCCAGCCAAGGTGAGGTCTGTGGAAGCAGCGAGGTCCAGATCGACAATCTCGGGATGGTCTGAACTCATGTTGATGAAGTAGGGATCGGCTAGAGCGGTGTTCGCTTCAGCGTCGATTTGAGGGAGGGTCTGGTCCGAAGGTGCGCTTCCTTCCAAGGTGGTAAGAATGTCGCCGTGTTCGGTATCAAGGACTGCGGTGATCGCAGATTTATCGGTTTCCCAAGTCAGCAGAGCGCGAGTGGGAGTAAGACCCACTGCTTTAGTCGGTGCTCCTCGCGTTCCTTTGGGCCGGTCAAAGCTGATCGAGGCATCCTTTCCCGCCTCAGTGATGGCGGTGTGCGTGATCGTGTTGTCTCCCACTGCGATGATGATGTCGGTGCCGGCTGCCACTGGTTGAGTTCCTGGGGGAATGGTGGTGCGGTTAAACCCGGTGCCATCGGCTGGAACGGCCACTGTGTAGTCGCCAAGGTCGATCAGTGGCGCTGTTCCCGCGAACGACGCTTCACCGGTAGCTTCAGCATCGAGAGAGACTGGCGGCACATCAGTGGAATCGGGCAGGTCGAGTGGCCAGAGCGTGAGCTGACGGCCGCTAAACGATGCGAGGACGGGGCGACCACGCCATGTCGTTTCCACTATCTGTTTAGTCCCATTCGGTGCCTGAGCGGATGACCAGACGGCGGTGGCTCGTTTCTGGTCAATAATCTGGAGCCGGTTGTCAGCAGTGGTGATGAGAACGTTGCCGTTCGACAGGGGGAGCGGGTCGGTGCCATCGTCAATGGGTACGGCCCATGTTGCTTCGGTTGAGAATCCGGCAGGGAGACCAACCGGGATAGTTTGACCCTCACCAGGAATGGGCGGTGCAGGAGCTGCGACTGGTTCTTCCTGGGAAGCAATGACGGATTTCCCAATCACAACACCAGCCACAGTCAGTGCCACAGCACAGATACAAGCGGTGATGAGGATGAACGCACGCCTATTGCGGGGTCGACCGGTTGAGGCTTCTGGGGGAGTGGCATCAATGGCTTCTCCCTCTGAGCTCACGACCATCATATGGGTGCCGTCAGGAGTCGCGGCGCGGACTCGAACTGCATCCAGTCCCAGCGCTTGGGCTTTGCGAGCGACCGCTTCAACCCCGGCATCGGTTGCAGAAGTGCCAGGGGCCGGCTCGACAATCACTTTGTCGAGAGTGACCGTATCGCCGTCGTATTCCAGTTGCAGAATCGGAAATGGGGGAACGTGGTCGGGATTGAATGTGCTCATTTGTCTAGTCCGTATACCGGTGGGGTGTCATATTCAGATTGCATGAGTTTCTCCTTTTTGGCCTGCCTG
>NZ_JABUYE010000020.1:0-51374 GCF_014897485.1 Brevibacterium sp. FME37 | reverse complement strand
TTAAGCACGCAGCCAGCGTTCGTCCTGAGCCAGGATCAAACTCTCCATAAAAAAATTATGTTACGAATGAATCCCAGCAAGACAGCCAACCAACGATCACGGGGTGACCGAGGCTGACCAATTAATCATGTCCACACATGCTGGCGTGACCACCCGGCGAAGGGTGACCACAAATGTGTGAACATGTGATTGTCTTACCAGAAAAATAATGTTTCTGGCATCACTATTTGTTCAAACAAACACGCTATTGGATTCTCAAACCACAAACACTCACCCATCACCACAGACCCAATTATTGGGGCGTGTTCACTGGGGGTGTCAGTTTCAATTGTTGGCTGCCACCAACATTTTCCGTGTGGACCAGACAAACTGTGTTTGTGCTGGTCACACCCGGTGAAAACTGTTCTCGAAGAGTTCGTTTTCTGCGGGGCAACGAGATACAACTCTAGACCAGGCCAGTGGCTGCGTGCAACTCGAAACCGGACCTTTGGCTGTGACACCCGTCACTGGAGCCTCATCGGGCCTCTTGTTCCCCGAATTCTAGGGTTCAGTCCCTACATGCGGGTCTTTGTTGCGTGGCGCCGGGCTCAGGCTCCGCGGTACCCGGGCATGAGGGAGTCGCTGTCGACGATCTCTTTGCCCAGGGGCATCAGCGAGACGGGGATGAGTTTGATGTTGGCCCATCCCAGTGGGATCCCGATGATGGAGACGAACAGCGGGATCGAGGTGACCACGTGTCCGATGGCCAGCCAGATGCCGGCGACGATGACCCAGATGATGTTGCCGAGAGTTGTCGCAATGCCTGCCGGCCTGGTCTCGATCACTTCGCGGCCGAAGGGCCAGAGGGCGTAGTTGCCGATCCGGAAGGAGGCGATGCCCCAGGGGATGGTGACGATGAGGATGCAGCAGATGATGCCGGCCAGGTAGTAGCCGAGCGCCAGCCACAGTCCGCTGAAGATAAACCAGATGATGTTGAGCAGTGTTCTCATGTTCTCCTCGTTTCGACGTAGTACTGATACCAGTCTCGGTCACAGCTCCGGTCAACGCTATGAGGCTGTCCAGAGATCTGACGTCGGTGACCACCGAATACAAGCGAAAGCCTTGTCATCTCTCAAAACAAGTCTTTCGCTTGTCCAATGAGACTCGTGGTCGGCACCGGTTCGGGTCTCTGTGCCCGGATACGACGACACCGTGCCCTCGAATTGATCAAGGGCACGGTGTCGTCGGCAGTCATGGAGCTCAGCTGATGATGTCAACTGCCCCCAGGGTCTTCTTTCCACGACGCAGGAGGATCACTCCTCCGCCTTCGGTAGGGAGCACCTCGGTGGGGGTCAGGGTCTGGTCGTCACCGGTGACCTTGACGTTGTTGACGTAGGCACCGCCGTCCTTGATGGCTCGACGTGCCTCGCCCTTGGACTTGACGATGCCGGCGGTCACGAACGCGTCGGCCACGGGTACACCCTCGGCCAACTGGGCCGAGCTGACATCGCCGCGAGGAAGTTCGGATGTCGCAGCCCCCAGGGTGGAGGCATCGAGACTGGCCAGCTCTCCCCCACCGAACAGGGCAGAAGCCGCAGCGATCGCCTGCTCGTATTTCTCCTTGCCGTGGACCAGAGTCGTCACATCCTCGGCCAGCACCTTTTGGGCCAGGCGAGTGTGTGGAGCCGCGGTGAACTCGGCCTCGATCTGCTCAATTTCCTCGAGCGAACGGAAGGAGAACACCTTGAGGTACTTCACGACATCGCGGTCATCGGCGTTGAGCCAGAACTGGCTGAACGCGTATGGGCTGGTCAGGCTCTCGTCCAACCACACGGTGCCGGACTCGGTCTTGCCGAACTTGGTGCCGTCGGCCTTGGTGATCAGCGGTGTGGCCAGGGCATGGACACTGTGCTGTTCGACGCGGCGGATGAGGTCGACACCCGAGGTCAGGTTGCCCCACTGGTCGGAACCACCGGTCTGCAGGGAGCAGCCGTAGCGGCGGTGGAGTTCGAGGTAGTCGTTGCCCTGCAGCACCTGGTACGAGAACTCCGTGAAGGAGATTCCTGCTTCGCTGTTGAGGCGAGCCGAGACCGATTCCTTGGCCAGCATTCGGTTCATCGGGAAGTGCTTGCCGATGTCGCGGAGAAAATCGATGGCCGACATCTCGGATGTCCACTCGTAGTTGTTGACGACCTGCGCGGCATTCGGACCGCTGAAGTCGAGGAACTTCTCGACCTGTGCCCGGATCTTTTCCAACCATTCCTCGACGACCTCGCGCGGGTTGAGCGTGCGCTCTCCCGACATACGGGGGTCACCGATGAGCCCGGTTGCTCCGCCGACGAGGGCCAGGGGGTTGTGTCCTGCCTTCTGCAGACGCGCGGCAGTGATGAGCTGGACCAGGTTGCCCATGTGCAGGCTGGGTGCGGTGGGATCGAAACCGACATAATAGGTCAGCGATTCCTCATTGAGAGCCTTCTGCAGGGCGGCTTCGTCGGTCGAAACCGAGACGAGGCCACGGGCCTTGAGTTCACTGAAGATGTCGGTCACTTCGGTCCTTTCGAAACTGTTTGGGTTGCCAGTTCTATACCAGCACCTCACATTCTACTTCGCCAAAGAGGTGTTCCAACTCGTGGAGAATTCCACTGGGCACACCTGGGCAAGACCGGTAGACGACCGTCACATGGCGAGAGTGCGCTGTCAGTGGCCACAGAATTCGGCAGAATAGGACCATGTCAGATCGACGAACGACAGAAGAGCGGCTGCGCATTCTCAGGTTTTGGTGGCTGCTCGAACTTTTCAGCCCACAAAAGGTGCCGAATCCCGCTGCAAACACCTCGAGATCCCCGGATGAACGAGTAATCAGCTGGAAACCCAACGATCCTTTGCCATGGGAGACGCTCGAGCCCGCAACTCCACATGACCAAGGCGAGAAAGTCTGGTCACACACTGTCTATCTAGGTGTCTATTCCGTTTCCGACATCTACGATTCACTCCACAATGTCTTTCACGACGATGCCGATTCCTACGAAGAGCGCAGTTCGGGCCTCAGCGCCTGTGCCGGACTAGTCGTCGACCACCGCGGTCAACTCGTTGCCGAATCTCAGCTGCTATCGTCCGCGCTATGGGCGACTGGACGAGCGGAGAAGTTTGGAACACGAAACCCTCGATGGGCCGAGGGATTCGATCATGTGCGCGACTCCTTTACCGAAACTGTCGAAAAGCTCGAAGCACAACGCATAGAAACTATCCGGAAGGCTAGGGAACTACGCTCTTCGCGGCGCTCAACCGCAGAGGAGCCGAATGATGAGGCCTCGGCGAACAACACCGGAACGAATCAAGAGACTCCACCGCCTCCTATAGACGGAATATTTCTCAAAAAGCTATTGGAAACGGCCCATCACCGTTCGGGCGTCAAGGGACACCAACAACTGGCAACAGACTCAATCGTTATCAAGAGTTCGAAGATCTCATCCAAACGAGCAAATGAATCCCCCGAATCAGACTTTCTCAACAGCTTCTTCCTCGACGACTTGGCCAGAGTTCGCGACCAAGTCGCTCAAGGCGAAATGGGTGATTCGCTTGCCGAGTACCTCACTCCGGACAGTGCACTATTGCCGATGCGCAATCGCATCGACGTCGGAGAGTCGAAATCTCTTGTGAACGCGGAAGCTTCGATTGGCCACCTGCCCAAAGCACGTTGGCCGTCTGATCCTCAACACCATCTGGCATTGAGCCAACAATTCGCTGTCAACCGCGCACTTGGCTCCTTTGCCTCTTCCAGAGGGATCATGGGCGTCAACGGTCCCCCGGGTACCGGCAAAACCACAATGCTACGAGATGTTCTCGCCGGCAACGTCGTCGAGCGCGCCCGCCGCCTTGCGGCACTGACCAGGGCCGCAGACGCCTTCACCGGTAAAGTCCACAAGTGGAACTCCAGCGGGACGTATGATGCTAAAGTTCCCCAGCTCAGGCCAGAGCTGACCGGTTTCGAGATGATCGTGGCCTCGGCTAACAATGCCGCCGTCGAGAACATTTCAATGGAGATCCCCGGAGCAGAAGCCATCTGCGACCAGTGGCGAGAAGAAGCCGACTACTTTCGCGACGTCGCGACATTCGTTCGGCGCGGGAACTCGAAAAGGAAGCCGACCGAGGACGGCAATGCTGCCGAAGCGTGGGGAACAATCGCTGCTCGACTGGGCAAGAAAAGTAATCGCAAAGAGTTCCGGAGCACCTACTGGTTCAGAGAAACGGATCCCGTCACAAAGAAGCCGATAGAAGGCGGGTCCCCCGGCATGCAAGCAACCCTCCGCAGCTGGCTCGCTCAGAAGGCCGAACGTCCGACGTGGGACGAGGCACGAAACAGCTTCATCCAAGCTGAGAATAAAGTCGACCAATTGATCGACGAACGGTCGGCTGCCAAGGAACGAAAGGATCGGCTCGACGATGTCCGTGACCGTGCCAAGGAGACTCAGTCGCGGCTCGAGGTACTGGACGGGCAAATAGGTCTGGTCCAAGAAGACTTCGAACACTGCCTCGCTGAAGAACGAGCTGCCGGCAAACGACGAGACAACGTGTGCGTCGAATACGACCGTCACGTCCAAGCTAAACCAGGCCTTTGGGAAACGATGTCCACCTTCGGCCGTGTGCTAAAACCGTGGCGCACTCAAATGAATGAACAGATGCAACGTCTCGGAGTTGCCGAAGCCGAACTTCGGCAGAAGACTGAGGCGAAAGAAAGCTGTCAGCTCGCGTTCCACGAGAAGGCTGAAGAGCGATCCCATGCAGAAAGTGACTGCAGAGGGGCACAAGATGCTCTCAATGCGCTCTCGACTAAATGCAAGTACGATGCGGATAAGTTCGGCAGTGCCTATCCTGGTGACAAGTGGACAGGCGATAACCGAGAACTGTGTGCTCCCTGGCTGGACGAAGAGATCGACCGGGCTCGATCGGAGCTGTTCTTCGCCGCACTGAAGCTACATCAGGACTTTTTCGTCGCCGCTGGTGGACAATTCCTTGATGGCCTCCGGTCTGCCGTCGATGTAGTCGGGGCCGAGCATCCACCCAAACTCGAGGCAGAAAAGCTGCTGGCTGCGTGGCAGCTATTCTTCCTGGCAGTCCCATTGGTCTCAACATCGTTCGCATCGGCGGGACGCATGCTCGGTAACCTTGGAACCTCCTCGATCGGTTGGTTGTTCATCGACGAAGCGGGACAAGCACCACCCCAATACGCCGTCGGCTCGATCTGGAGAGCTCAGAGGGTCCTCGCCGTTGGCGACCCGCTTCAGCTCCAGCCTGTCGTCACCATCCCGAGCAAGGCTAAGAGGGACATTGCGTCGACGTTGGGGGTCTCGACTGATTGGCACCCACCAGAAGCTTCTGTTCAGACTCTCGCAGACAGGGTCTCTTCATTTGGGACAGTGCTTACCCAGGACGGTCACGATGTGTGGGTCAGTGCTCCCCTTCGTGTCCATCGTCGTTGCGACAATCCGATGTTCACGATCTGCAACGATCTCGCATACAACGGAATCATGGTCAATGGCATCAATCGATCGCCGGACGATGCCGATTTGTTTGGCAGTTTCACCGATCATCAGATCTATCCGAGCTTCTGGGCGGACACACCAGCAACTCAGTCCGGCACACATTTACAGACCAACCAGATCGAACGGCTGAGGCGTGCCATAGATCATTTGGGTGAGAATGGCGTTGATCCATCGGACATCATTGCCATTTCCCCTTTCCGTCCAGTCGCCGACCATCTGAGGTCCCTAAAGTCTCAGTATCCGGGTCTCACTGCAGGAACAATCCACACAGCCCAGGGCAAGGAGGCTCCGGTCGTCTTCTTTGTTCTCGGCGGCGACCCGAGCAAGCCGGGAGCGAAATCCTGGGCAGCGTCATCGGTCAACCTTGTCAATGTCGCCGTCAGTCGTGCCCAGCGTCGAATCTACGTCATTGGCGACAAAGAGGCGTGGTCGAAGCACGACTACTTCAGACAGCTTTCCCACAACCTTGACGACCACCTTGACAGGTGGAAAGCGTCCAGATCAGTCAGCTGAATGAAAGCCTGTAAGCCGTTCTTTCAATTCAGTCGGCGAGTGGTCGGATAACTGCAGTTCGGATCGCCTCAGATGCCGATCTCTCGCACAAGTTCTTCGTGGGCAATCCACTTCTCCTCTTGTCGCGCTTTCTGCGCATCAAGTGTGTCGCTCTGTTCTTCCAACGCCTGCAGAGCACGGTCATAGAACTCCGGAGACACAACGACAGCACAACGGCCCGCCCCACGCGACGTGATCTCGACGGGCTCTCGCTGTGCAGCGGCAATGTAGTTACTCTGCTGATTGCGGAATTGCGACAGTGTCACTGAAACCATGGCCATTATCGTACAACTTGTACAAGTCGCACGCTAGGTTCACAGTTTCAGAGATGCCAACGTTGCACCGTACCCGGCCGGTGCTTCAAACGCTCCGAGCCGAATCGGCGAACTCGCGCAGTTTCGCAACTTCGGCCTTCGCATTGGCCAGCTGCTGATCCACGGCGCTGCGGGCGGTGCCGCCCTTGGAGCTACGGGAGTCAATCGACCCGAGCGTGGTGAGCACCTCACGGACGTCAGGTGTCAGGTGCTCGGAGATGCCGGCGAACTCTTCGTCCGTGAGATCCCACAGCTCGGCGTCCTTCGACTCGGCAAGCTGCACGCATTCTCCGGAGAGTTCGTGGGCGATGCGGAAGGGAACGCCCTTGCGGACGAGCCATTCGGCGATGTCCGTGGCCAGCGCGAATCCGCGGGGTGCCAGGTAGGCCATGCGTTCGGTGTTGAACTTCAGCGTGGCGACCATCCCGGTGAACGCCGGGAGCAGGAGTTCGAGGGTGTCTGTGGCGTCGAAGACCGGTTCCTTGTCTTCTTGCAGGTCACGGTTGTAGGCCAGGGGCAGGGCCTTGAGCGTTGAGAGCAGACCGGTGAGGTCACCGATCAGGCGACCGGACTTGCCGCGAGTCAGCTCGGCGACGTCGGGGTTCTTCTTCTGCGGCATGATCGAGGACCCGGTCGAGTACGCATCGTGGAGGGTGACGAAGGAGAATTCCTTGGTCGCCCAGGCGATGACTTCCTCGCTGAGACGGGAGAGGTTGATGCCGATCATCGTGGTGATGAACAGGTATTCGGCGAAGACGTCGCGACCTGCGGTGCCGTCGATCGAGTTCTCTGCGGAGTCGTTGAAGCCCAGATCTGCGGCCACGGCCTGCGGGTCGAGGCCCAAGGATGATCCGGCCAGGGCGCCCGAACCGTAGGCGGAGATGCCGGCGCGCTCATCGAAGTCGACGAACCGGGCGACGTCACGCAGCAAGGGCCATGCGTGGGCCAGGAGGTGGTGGGCCAGGAGCACAGGCTGTGCGTGCTGCAGGTGGGTGCGACCGGGCATCGGCGCTTCGGGGTGCTCTTCAGCCTGGGCGATGAGGACGTCGACGGCGTCGAGGACCAGGCTGGCCAGGTCACGAGCGTGATCGCGCAGGTACATGCGTCCCAGGGTCGCGATCTGGTCGTTGCGGGACCGGCCGGCACGCAGTTTTCCGCCAAGGTCAGCTCCGGCGATCTCGATGAGTCCGCGCTCGAGTGAGGAGTGGACGTCTTCATCCGATTCTGCGGCAACGTATTCGCCGGTTTCGACGCGGCGGCCGAGTTCGTCAAGCGCCTCGGTCATGCCCTGCAGCTCATCATCGTCCAGCAGACCCGAGCGGTGCAGCACCTTTGCGTGGGCCTTCGAACCGGCGATGTCGTAGTGGGCCAGGCGCCAGTCGAAGTCCGTGGATTTGCTCAGCGCGGCCAGTGCATCGGCCGGGCCGTCCGAGAATCGTCCGCCCCATAGGCTCAGTCGTTCGCTCACAAAAGGTCCTTCCCCACCGTCCGCGCTTCCACGCTGCCGGCTTGAATCCATCGGTTCGGTGTTCCAGTTCCCGGTCGGCCGGGTCTGCGTGTATCGGGTGTGTCAGTTCTCGGCGGCGTTTCCGTCCGCATATTCGAGGAATGTCTCGGCCAGTGCCTGTCCCCCGACGGAGGACATGGCGATGACGAGAACAGTATCGTCTCCTGCGATTGTGCCAAAGATTCCGACCATCGAGGAGCGGTCGATCGCAGAAGCCAGGTACTGCGCAGCTCCAGGCGGGGTGCGCAGGACGACAGTGTTGTCCTGTGCCGCCGCGGAGACGAGGAGTTCTTCGAGCAGCCTCGGCAGTTTCGCGTCGAGACTGTCGCCGGTGGACTGCTGCAGGCTCCGATCCCCTCCCTCACCGGGGACGGCGTAGACGGATCCGGCGGTGGATCGGATCTTCACGGCACCCACCTCGGCGAGGTCGCGTGAGAGTGTCGCCTGGGTGACGGTGATGCCCATCGTTGCCAGGTTCTCGGCCAGGTCGATCTGGGAATGCACGGATTTGCGGGTGATGAGATCGATGATCTTCTGCTGCCGCGCGGTCTTCGTCAGCGGCGCCGAGTTCGTCGGTGATGTGGCGTTCTCGCTCATCGCTTCTCCAGCAGGAATGTCATAAGCGCCTTCTGCGCGTGGAGGCGGTTCTCGGCTTCATCGAAGACCACCGAGGCGGGACCGTCGATGACCTCGGCCGTGACCTCTTTGCCCCGGTAGGCCGGCAGGCAGTGGAGGAAGATCGGGTCGTTGCCGAGGTTCATCAGCTCTTGTGAGACTTGGTACTTCACGAAGGGTGAGGCTTCGTCATCGCGCCCGGTCGAATCCTGGCCCATGGACACCCAGGTGTCGGTGACAAGGACATCGGCTCCCTGGGCGGCAGCTTTCGCGTCGTCGGTGACCATGACGGAGCCGCCGGTGGCCTGGGCGAGTTCGTTGGCCTCGGCGATGATGGCCTCGGCCGGCTGGTAGTCGGCGGGGGCGGCGATGCGCACGTGCATGCCCGCGTTGACTCCGCCGAGGACGTAGGAGTTGGCCATGTTGTTGGCCCCATCGCCGTAGTAGGTCATGGTCTGACCGGCGACGTCACCGCGGTGTTCGCGGATCGTGAGCAGGTCGGCCAGGATCTGGCAGGGATGGTAGTCATCGGAGAGTGAGTTGATGACCGGGACGGATGAGTTCTGGGCCATCTCTTCCAGGCCTGCTTGGGCGTAGGTGCGCCAGACGATGGCCGAGACCATGCGCGACATGACCTGGGCGGTGTCGGCGATGGATTCCTTGTGTCCCAGCTGCGCCTCACCGGGGTTGATGATGAGCGGCTGCCCGCCGAGAGCGGCGATGCCGGCGGCGAAGGACACCCGGGTCCGGGTCGAGGTCTTGTCAAAGATGACTGCCGCGGTCTGCGGTCCGGCCAGCGGGGTGCGCGAGTACGGGGCTGCTTTGAGCTCAACTGCGAGGTCGAGGACTTGTGCTTGTTCGGCCGGGGTGAGGTCGGTGTCCTTGAGGAAATGCCGTGTCATTGTGTGTCCTTTGTCAGTCTGTGTGGGGCAAACGGGCGGTGAAGGTCGATAGCCCGGTCGCCGAGGTGGCCGCTAGGTGGGCGGCGAACGTGTTCAGCCGTGCAGCAGTCCGGGCAGTGCGGTCAGGAACGGTGCGAGATCGTCTTTCGTGATGATCAGCGGTGGTGCCAGGCGCAGGCGTCCGGGTGCGACGGGGTTGATGATGAAACCTGCCTCGAGAGCGCGGGCGGCGATCGCCTTGGCATCGAGGCCCTCGGCCAGTTCGAGGCCCAGGAGAAGACCGGTGCCGGTGACCTTCTCGATGCCGTCGATGGTCAGCAGCTGTTCGCGCAGCCAGGCCCCAGTCTCCCGGGTGTGGGCGAGCAGATTGTCGGTCTCGATGGTCTCGAGCACGGCCAGTCCCGCCGCGCAGGCGATCGGGTTCCCGCCGAAGGTGGTCCCGTGCTGTCCGGCTTCAAGGAGTTTGGTGTTGGCATCGCCCACGGTGATGGTGGCCCCGATCGGCATGCCTCCGCCCAGCCCCTTCGCCGAGGTGATGATGTCGGGGACGACGCCTTCGCCGATCTCCGGGTCCTGGTGGGCGAACCACGAACCGGTCCGCGCCACACCGGACTGGACCTCGTCGAGGACGAGGAGGGCCCCGGCCTCGCGGGTGAGTTCACGGACCTTGGTGAGGTAGCCGGCCGGGTGCTGCCGGACTCCGACCTCGCCCTGGATGGGTTCGATGAAGACGGCGGCAGTGGTGTCGTTGATGGCTGCGGCGAGCGCGTCGACGTCTCCGTAGGGAATGTGGACGACGCCGGGGACTCCGGGTGCGAAGGGTTCGCGGTAGGCGGCCTTGGCTGTCAGTGCGAGCGCGCCCATGGTCCTGCCATGGAAGGCGCCCTCGATGGCGATGATGATCGGGCGTGATCCACCCCCAGCACGGCGGGCCATCTTGAAGGCTGCCTCATTGGCTTCGGTGCCGGAGTTCGAGAAGAACACGGCCGAACCGCTGGGCAGGTCGAGGACCTCGTGAAGTTTCTCAGCCAGTGCGATCTGCGGCGGTGAGGTGAAGAAGTTCGAAATGTGGCCCAGGGTCGACGCCTGCTCGGTGATGGCCTTGACCCACGCGGGGTGGCAGTGGCCGAGTGCATTGACGGCGATGCCGGCGAGAAGGTCGAGGTATTCCTTGCCCGAGGCGTCCCACGCGCGCACGCCCGCTCCGCGGACGAGGTCGAGCTGGGGTGAGCCGAAGACCGGTGAGAGGACGCGGGAGAAGTCATCGCGCCAGGTCTGGGCCTGGTCTGTCACAGCGTTTGTCTCATTCATCGTTCGTCTCCTCAGTGCTTGTCTCGTGTCCCTCGCCTTTGTGTCCGTCACCCAGTGGTGCGGGTTCGACGACGGTGTCTTCGACCATGGTGCCGATGCCCTCCGAGGTGAAGACCTCGAGCAGCAGGGAGTGCGCCATCCGGCCGTCGATGATGTGGGCCTGTTGGACCCCGTGCTCGATGGCCTCGAGGGCTGCGGTCATCTTTGGGATCATTCCCGCGTCGAGGCTGGGCAGCAGTTCGCGCAGCTTCTTCGGGCCGATGCGTGAGATCAGGCTCGAGGTGTCGGGCCAGTTGGCGTAGAGGCCGGGCACATCGGTGAGCATGATCAGTTTGTCGGCACGCAAGGCTTTCGCCACGGCGGAGGCGGCGAGGTCGGCGTTGATGTTCAGGGGCTTACCGGCCTCACCGTCGATCTCCGAGGCGATCGAGCAGATGACGGGCACCCGCCCGGCGTCGAGGAGCTCGGTGAGCACGGTGGTGTTGACCTCGGCGATCTCGCCCACTCGGCCGAGGTCGATGACTTCGCCGTCTACCTCGGCGTGGGTTTTGTGCGCCAGCAGAAGGTCAGCGTCTTCACCGGAGAGCCCGATGGCGGCGTTGCCGTTCTGGTTGATGCGGGAGACGATGTCGCGGTTGACCTGGCCGGAGAGCACCATGCGGATGACTTCGGCGGCCTCTTCGCTGGTCACGCGCTGGCCGGCCTTGAACTCGCTTTCAATACCCAAGCGAGTCAGCATGGCTGAGATCTGGGGTCCGCCGCCGTGGACGACGACGGGTCGGATGCCGGCAAAGCGCAGGAACGCGATGTCATCGGCGAAGGACTGCTGGAGCTCCGGGGAGATCATCGCATTGCCGCCGTATTTGATGACGATCGTGGCACCGGCGAAGGTCTTGATCCACGGCAGCGCCTCGGTCAGGGCTTCGGCCTTGACCTGGGCGGCGGCGAGCCGGGCGGCCGTGGACTTCGTGGACATGTCGTGTGGGTTGCTCATGTGGAGTAGGCGCTGTTCTCTTCGACGTAATCGTGGGTGAGGTCCGAGGTCCAGACCGTGGCAGTGTGAACTCCTGCGTGGAGGTCGATGACGACGTCGACGTTGCGGTCGAATTCGACCTTCTCCGGGTCCTCATAGGGACCAGAGGCCCGGCACACCTCGGTGCCGTTGATGATCACGTCGATGGCGGTGGGGTCGAAGGTCGCCGAGGTGGTTCCGACCTGGGCGACGACGCGTCCCCAGTTCGGGTCCTGGCCGAAGATCGCTGCCTTGAACAGGGCCGAGCGTGACACTGAGCGGGAGACCTCGACAGCCTCGGCCTCACTTGCCGCACCCTGGGTAGTGATGGCGATGTCGTGATGGGCGCCCTCGGCATCGACGTGGAGCTGGTGCATGAGGTCGAGGCAGACCTCGCCGAGGAGGCGCGTGAACTCCTCCGTGTCGACTTCGGCGTCGTGGGCGCCGGAGGACATGAGGATGACAGTGTCGTTCGTCGACATGCACCCGTCGGTGTCGAGGCGGTCGAAGCTCTGACTCGTCGAGGCCCGCAGCGCCTGGTCGAGCACCGTCTGGTCGACCTTCGCGTCAGTGGTGATGACGACGAGCATTGTCGCCAGGCCAGGGGCGAGCATGCCCGCGCCCTTGGCCATGCCGCCGATCGTGTACCCGCTGCTGCCTTCGCGGGTGGCGGTCTTGGCCACGGTGTCGGTGGTCATGATCGCCTCGGCGGCGTGCTCGCCTCCGGTCACGGTGTCCTCGGCGGCGGCCACCAATGGTGGGAGGTGGTCGATGATGGTGTCGCGGAAATCCTGGCCGCCGACGCCGATGAGTCCGGTCGAGCAGACGAGAATGTCTTCGGCCGCTGTTGCGGTGCCGGCCTCGGTGAGGAGTTCGGCGGTGGTCTGGGCCGTCAGCGTCGTCGTCTCATACCCGAAGTCACCGGTGTAGCAGTTCGCTCCCCCTGAGTTGAGGACAACGGCGCGAGCTTGCCCGTTCGCGGAGACCTTCTGGGACCACAGGACGGGGTTGGCCTTGCAGCGGTTCGAGGTGTAGACGGCGGCGACGGCATTGTCGGGGCCGGTGTTGATGACGAGCGAGAGGTCTTTGGTCCCGCTGGGTTTGAGTCCGGCGGTGAGGCCGGCGGCGCTGAAGCCGAGTGGTGCGGTCACGCTCATGGTGCGACTCCTTCAAGGGAAAGTGCGGTGGTCTCGTCAAGGCCGAGGGCAAGGTGGATCGACTGCAGGGCCTGGCCGGCGGTGCCGCGGACCAGGTTGTCCAGGGCCACGACGACGAGGATCTTGCCTGCCCGTTCGTCGACGGTGAACTGGACGTGTGCGAGGTTCGATCCAGTCGTCGAGGAGGTGCGCGGCCATTGGCCCTCGGGCAGGACTCGGACGAAGGGCTCGTCGGCGTAGGCCTGTGCGAATGCTTGGGCCAGCTGGTCCTTGAGTGCCGCGGCGTCGAGGTGGCCCTCGGCGGTTTTCGGTGCGGACTCCCCCGGCTCGGCGGTGATGGTGGCCAGTATCCCCCGGGCTATGGGCACGAGTGTCGGGGTGAAGGAGATCCGGGTCGGGCCTTCTGCGGCGTCGGCGCTGAGGACGCCGTTGAGGTTCTGTTCGATCTCGGGCACATGCCGGTGGGTGCCGCCCGTGCCATACGGGGAGGCATCTCCGAGGACCTCGGCGGCAGTGAGGTGCGGCTTGAGCGCCTTGCCGGCTCCGGAGACGCCATTGGCCAGGACCGCGTTCAGTCCAGCAGGTGCGGCGAGGCCGGCCTGGATGAGTGGCGCGAGCCCGAGGGTCACGGCGGTGACGTTGCAGCCGGGGACGGCGATACGTTTGGTGTTCTTGAGAGCCTCGCGCTGCTTCGTGTCGTCGGCGGTGAGGAGTTCGGGCAGGCCGTAGGTCCAGGTGCCCTGGTGCTCTGATCCGTAGAAATTCTCCCAGGCCGCTGCGCTGATGAGGCGGTGGTCGGCGGCGAGGTCGACGATGAGCGTCTCGGGGCTCGACTTCTCGAGTTCGGCGGCGATGGCACCGGATTGACCGTGCGGGAGCGCGAGGATGACAACATCGTGGCCAGCGAGCACCTCGGCGGTGGACTCCTTGACCACGAAATCGGAATATCGGGCAAGATGGGGTTGATGTCGGCCGAGCGTCTCGCCCACGGAGGAATGTCCGCACACCGTGGTGACGTTGAGATGAGGGTGAGTGCTCAACAGCCGGAGGACCTCTCCCCCGGCGTATCCGGTAGCACCGGAGACGGCAACCGTAAGATCATTCATATGTATAACTATACCAGCACATTAAATTATATGCAGGAGGCGTGATGACCCAGGCTATTCAGGCGATGCGAGCAGGTGGACCCGAGGTTCTCGAGTTCAATGAGGTCGACACCCCTCGGCCCGGTTCTGGTGAGGTCCTCGTCAACGTCGAGGCCGCGGGTGTGAACTTCATCGACACCTACCGTCGTTCGGGCACGTATCCCATGAGCTACCCGCACATCGTCGGCTCCGAGGGCACCGGTCACATCGCCGAGGTGGGCGGAGGTGTGGCGAGCTGGTCAGTCGGCGACCGTGTCGCCTGGCACGAGGGCCCGGGATCGTATGCGACTCAGGTCGTCGTTAAGACCGACAACCTGTTGCGCGTACCGGAGGGCGTGAGCACCGAGGTCGCTGCCGCAATGCCGCTGCAGGGCCTGACCGCTCAGTACCTGGCCACGAGCTCTCACGAGATCAAGCCCGGCCACACCGCACTCGTCCACGCCGGTGCTGGCGGTGTCGGGCTGCTGCTCACCCAGATCATCAAGCACCTGGGCGGCAATGTCATCTCGACCGTGAGCACCGAGGAGAAGGCGGAACTTGCCCGCAAGGCCGGCGCCGATGACGTGTTCCTCTACGGTGAGGGCGTCGACATCACGGCGAAGGTCAAGGAACTCACCGACGGTGAGGGCGTCGATGTCGCCTATGACGGTGTCGGGAAAGACACCTTCGATGCGTCGTTGGCCTCGATCAAGCCGCTGGGGTCGATGGTGCTCTTCGGCGGGGCCTCGGGTCAGGTGCCGCCATTCGACATTCAGCGCCTGAACTCCTCGGGAGGAATCTTCCTGTCCCGCCCGTCGCTGGCATGGTTCGTGCGAAGCTCGGAGGAGCTCGCGAAGCGTTCGGCAATGCTCTTCAACGGCATCGAACACGGCTGGCTCAACTTCCGAGTCGGTGCGACGTTCGCCCTGTCCGATGCCGCGGATGCGCATCGTGCGCTTGAGGGGCGTGAGACGACTGGCAAGGTTGTGCTGACTGTGTGATTCGTAGCGTCGCGAACCGCGAAACTGCCTAGCCCAGGCTTCAAATGGCCTCCAGTGGCAAAGGAGGATGTCCACAAGACAGACG
Organism: Brevibacterium sp. FME37; assembly: GCF_014897485.1. Taxonomy (NCBI): domain Bacteria; kingdom Bacillati; phylum Actinomycetota; class Actinomycetes; order Micrococcales; family Brevibacteriaceae; genus Brevibacterium; species Brevibacterium sp. FME37. The sequence continues at coordinate 36,272 of NZ_JABUYE010000020.1, read as the reverse complement.
CGGCAACCAAATGGCGAGAGCATCTCGCAATCCGCCAGATGAACGCATGACATGGCAACTACGTAAACCTTGCGTCCAAGACTCCACCACGAAAACAGCATCGAGTCACACACTTTCGAACTACAATCGCCTAATCTAGATGTCATGAGCGAAATATCACCTGCCCCGCAGTCAAACCAGAATCACTCTGCCGCGAATAACCTCCCTGGGGACTTGTCGAGATTCGAACATGTAATTCGCGAACAACTGACCAACGTAGGCTTACCCGCAGGACAGGTGTTCGTGGGAGTGAGTGAACGTCATGACGTGCTAAGAAACATCTCTTCCGTGCTTGAGCCCATGTCTGATGACATCCGTGGGCGTTCCCATTATATTTCAAAAATGATTGCAGCCGCCACCGTCGGACTCTTTGATGCAGCGTTGAACTACCTTTGGGATGAGCTTGTGAGTGAGCTACGGAAACGCGTCGCAGGATTCGACCTAAAGTACTTTTTTGATATCGCAGTCAAGAATACCGATCTACGAAATAAACTTCGCTCAGAAGACGATCTCGACAAGATAGATGATTCCAACTTGCTGCGCGCATCAAAAACAATTGGACTTCTCAACGACGTGGCATATCAAAGATTAGATCATATACGGTACATGAGAAATCATGCAAGCGCGGCTCACCCAAATCAAGTTTCGCTCACTGGCTTAGATTTGGCCAACTGGCTACAACATTGCATACGCGAACTGATTATTACTCCACCCGACATAGTCACAGCAGAAACCGGGCGACTTCTGATCAACATAAGGTCTGAGCGCCTCAACGATGACTCAATCCGCGCAGCGGCAAACTTCTTTGATCGCTTACCACCCAGCCGCGCCGATACACTCGCAAATGGGCTTTTCGGTTTGTATGTTGATTCAAGCCGGCTTCCAGAAACCGGGGACAACATACGTCGCCTGTGGCCTCAACTGTGGCCTTTCGTCAGCGAAGACACCAGAACCAGCTACGGAATACGTCTCGCACACGCTCGAGCCAATGCAGAAACTACAGATTTTGCAGCTACAGCTCGAGAGCTAATCGACCTCGTCGACGGAACCGCCTACCTTACCGTCGACGATCGCACCTTCGAGATCGACGCAGCACTGGACGCACTCATTGCCGCCCACTCCGGAACCGATAATTTTTACAATGAAGCCGAGCCTGCCCGGCGGCTATTCAATCTTGTAGGAACTAAAGGCACCATTCCTCCTAAAGTCCAATCCAAATATGTGAAAACCCTTGTTGAAGTTTATCTCGGCAATGGTTACGGCGTATGCTGGGCTGCGGAACCCACCTACACTCGTCTCATGGAACGGCTTGATAGCAGTTTGGCAGGAAATGCATTAAGATCCTTTGAGAATTCAGAAATTTCCTCGCTCCTGCAGATGACAAAAGCCCAGGACCGGTGGAAAGTATTTCTCGATCTTATACAACCAAAGTTGACATCAAACACTGACAGGCAACTACTGGACGCGGTGAAGGAATTTCACGGCACACCCGATAAACTCCGAAAAGATTCGTCCATCGCCACGCTCGCCCAACGCGGTCGAGGCTAGCTAGACGCTCTCATTCATCTTAGATGTTAGGAACTTTCATCTTAGATGTTAGGAACTGCAGAAATTGATGCGGAATAGATTGGCCTCGCGTTACCAGGTAAAGCGGCTCATCGTAAACGAGAGTGTAGAACCGGCCTTAAACCACCGGGGTCGAGTAAGCACCTCGCGATGTAGTGGGGACTTGCGAGGCAGCCACAGTGATGTTCGATACCCTGGTGAAGCGGATCCAGGAGCTCCAGACAGCTCCGCCTAAAGCAACGGATCAGGAGAACTTATGATCGGCGAACTCTTCAGGATCAAGGTGTCGAACATCGTACGTGCCGCAATCACCGCGGTGACTGCGACGTTACCGGAAGACAAACCTGCGTCGATCCAGTTGACGCCAGCTGAGCACGGCGCGACTTTCAAAGCGGACTCGACCAACGTCATCTTGGTCAAAAGGCAGGTCGTGGGCGAGATCCTACAAGTCGAAGACACAGCCGCCTTCTGGCAAGCCTGCCAGGACTATTTCGACCAAATGGCATCGCAGTTGCGTGCCTCGATAACCAGGTAGGCCGGCGGCGAGAATGGTGCGGCAGGGCGTCGACTTTGAGCGTGGCATGGCACGTCTGGCCTCCTACGCCCGGATCCACGGCCATGCGAACCCCAAGAACGCTGAGGTCTGGCTCGACTGGAGGATCGGTCTCTGGGTGCGCGAGCTACGCGACAAGCACCGTGCAGGGAAGCTATCGGAAAGCCAGGTCGCCGAAGCCAAAAGGATCGGCGTGCGCTTCGAACCGCCGTACCGGGACAAGCCGGTGCAACTGACCGGAGCGCAGCGCCGCGAGGCCGAGCAACTGGCACGGCTAGAGAGGCTGAAGCCGTTCTTCAAGAAACACGGGCATATCAACGTGAAGCAGGTTGAAGGAGTGGACGGCTGGCCGCGTGCCGGAGGATGGATTGCACGCCTACGCCAGACCTATCGCCAGGGCAAGTTGCCGGCGTCGGTCATCGAGAAGGCGGAGGCGATGGGAATCTTGTGGAAAGCCATGTCACGCCCGAAATAGTTAATTGGTCTCTGGCCGTATCTTTGAATTATGTGTGGGCATTGAGAATACTGAGAGCTACCCAACGTGCCCGAAATGCGGCAAAGAGTGTCCACCCACTCCGATGACTTACACGAAAGAAGGCGGGGCTTTTCATAAGTGGGACTGTAGGAGAGGATCCAGTCCGCCAGCGTGGAGCAGTGACCGGATGAGATATTTACCCCGATTGCGAAATCCCAATGCGATGCCGCGCAGGGGTTCGAGCCTGCCGTTGACCGCAGCCGTAGGCCCGTTCGAGATTTCAAGATGATCGAATGGACCGGGGTCATCTTACCTGAAAGGGATTGAGTCGCGAGAGACACGGATTACATGCCGCCGGACCAATTCCCGTTCTATCGAGGGTTAGTAGTAGACGTAATAGAGAAGACCCTGCCGGCAAAGTCCGACCTTAAGCCGAGCAGGAGTTGCGGAGTTTTGGCCGTTAGTACAGCTCCGTCGTATACCACTCGTTTGTGGAGACGGCCGTTATTGGATGCGCACACCTGGCCGATGAGACAATCAGGCGGTGACCGCACTCTCAGCCCGCGCCGAGCAGATCGCTGCGCACCTCGTCGGCCATGAAACTGGCGCAGAAGTCACCCCCCACGACGTTGACGGCCGCCAGGCAGCCGTTGATTTCCTGCTCCAGTGGCCAGACGGCCAGGTAGGCGCTCTGGAGGTCACGCTGGTGACAGAGCGAGCCTCCATCGCATGGCAGGGCATGGCCATGAAGGACGGCTGGAGCTGGCCGGCTGAGACGTCGTGGGAGTTTCGGCCAAGCGACGTGAGCTTCCCGTACAAGAAGACCAAGCAAGCGGCGATCCGTGCCGTCGAGCTCTGCGATCTATGGGCTGTAGACAGCCCTGCCGATCTTCCGGCAGAAGTCGTGTCGGCAGAGCTGGAGGTCGCAAGGTTCCTTGCTGACGGCACCGGGACCCTCAGGCGCATGCCCTTCAAACCAGGGATCCAGATGTACCAGAGCACGACGGCAGAGTTCGTGGAAGCTGCACCGGCCGACTTCTCGCGAGTGGTGGAGTCCTGGCACGAGCATCCACACCTGGCACCTCATTTGGCGAAGGTGAAGCGCGCGTCGCAGTCAGCGCAGCGCCACCTGTTTGTCGTCGTCGTGAGCGAAGCGCTGCCCGTTCGCTTCTTCACTGACGACTTCGATGCGCCAGAGACTCCCCCGCAGGGTTTCGAAGCCTTGGACGCGCTGTGGGTCTGGTCCGACTATTGGCACCGCTATCTCGTCTACAGAGATGCAGCATGGTCCTGGATCGATTTTCCACCGAAGTAGGCCGGCGTCGGATCTAGTCTCGTCCGCGCCCCTGAGTGCGGTGGTCTCTTCGGCAGCCCGGGTGGGGTCTTTTCCCGGACTGCACGTCATTGCCCCAAGTACAATCAGCGAATGGAGAAGAACCTGGGGGAAGCAAAGGCGGCATCGAGTCCGCGACCGAATGAGGATGAATGCTGGGCTGCGTTCTGGGACTCTGTTGCGACCATGTGGCTGTCGCTGCCGCTGGAGATCCAGCAGGAGTATGCAGCGAAGTACCCGAGGGTGCAGCCTGACGCTCCTGCGACGTCGTGAGGCGGTCTTGGCCAAGGACTACGACGAAGTAGGCGACCTGGACGGCGTGCCGATCCACACGCTCAAAGACCAGAGCTACAGGACGTGCTCCAAGTGCGGCGGCGACTGCTACCCGGACACCAGTGCCGGCGCGGATGGCATGGGAGTGCGCATCGCTTTCGTCTGCCCCGAGCACGGGGTACACAGCGTCGTGGATCCGTTCGAGGAGGAGAGGAAGCAGTGATCGGCGAGTTCTTCACGATCAACGAGACGAACATCGGCCATGCGGCCATGCGTGCCGCCTGCAGGCCGATGCCGCAGGATGCCCCGGCAGAGATGAAGCTGGTGCTGCGCACGGAGGACTCGGACCGCGAAGACGTCTACATCGAGGTCAGCACCCCCGGCGGCTTCCTCCGCCACATCCGCATTGGCAAGGCCAAGGTCTGGGGGATCCTGCAGATCGAGGACACCGTGGCCATGCGGGCTGCGTGCCAGCGCTTCATCGACGACAGGGCAGAACATGCCCGCCAGGCTGTTCTCGATGCCCAGGCGTACGAGGCCTCTGACCGCTGATTGGGTCGTAGCCAGTAGCGCGAGCTAGTTGCTGGTGAGCCCCGGCTGGCTCTTCGGCACGACCTGAACCGTCGCAGGATCGAAAGCCTTCTTCCCCCGAGGATGAGGGTGCAGCGTGACGGTCATGAAGAAGTCGATGACCCGGCGCTTGATCATCAGGTCGGCATCGTCAAAAGCCTTAGCTGGGTCCTTGGCATCCAGCACTCCCCCGAGGTCAATTGAGACTGTCAAACTCCGACGTTCCTGCTCCAGCTTGGCGATCTCAGCAGTCTCTCTGTCGCGGATCCGCTTGAGGTCGAAGCCCTCGATCGTGTCGTTGTCGTAGTCGCGCTGGGCACGTTTGATCTTGCCTTCGTGGATTGCAACCTGCGCAGCCAGGGCACTCAAACGCGGCTCATCGAGGCTGGGGATCGAGTCGATCAGGTCCGGGCGGGCGAGCCGTTCACGGATGACTGCCAGCACGAACTGATCGATCTGCTCGCGGGATCGCATCATGTGCCCTTCGCAGCGGTAGCGCTGACTGTGGGCCTTGACTGGCTGCTCGCAGATGCCGCACAAGAAGAGGCCGGAGCCAATGTGCTTGCGAGCAGTGGAGCCCGTGCGGTTGGTGATCCGCTCAGGCGAGTCCAGTCGACTCTGGGCGTTCCACCACACATTCGGATCGACGATCGGCGTCCACTGCCCCATGACCGGCTCCCCCTGGTCATCACGGAGAATCTGGGCGTGCCAGGTGCGGCGCTTGTTCTCGGCACGGTCGTTGCGATCGGTGTAAACCGAATAGCCGGCGTAGCGCGGGTTGCGCAGGATGCCTAGCACCGTCGACGAGCTCCACCGGCCATCCTCAGGCACCGGCCGCGGCTGCAGGCCCTCGGACGCCCGTCGCTCATTGCGCTCGATCACCAGCGTGCGGCTGTGCTTGGGCAAGTGCGGCAGATCCTTGGGGATCGTCGGGCCGGACTCTCCGGAGAGCCCCTTGGCAATTGATGCGATCGAAGGGCCGTCTTCAATGGCGAAGTTCTTGAAGATCGCGTGGATCGCCACGGCCTCTTCTTCGACGATGTCGCCGTTGGTGGCATAGCCCAGGGGGCGCACGCCCTTGGGAGCCCTGCCCTGCTGCGCACGCTGGACGTGGCTGCGGGACTGGCGCACGGACTTGCGCTCGACCTCTGAACGGGCAACTGCGGCCTTGACGCGGGCGAAGAGGCGTCCGCTGTCGGTCGTCAGATCAGCCTCTCCATTGGCGGTCACCATGAGCAGGCCGCGCTCCTGGGCGGCGTCGATCCAGTCCTCCAGCTGGCGGGGCTGCCGTGTCAGCCGATCCAGATCCCAGCAGATGATGGCGTCGAACTTGCCGGCTTCGAAATCGGCGACCATCTTGTCGTAGGCCGGACGCCGCTTGGTCTTGTCGGTGACCGACTTGGATTGGTCGACGTACTCCTCAGTGATCTCCCACCCTCGATCGCTTGCGATCTTGAGGCAGTCCTCGCGCTGGCGGTCAATGGCCAGGCCATCCATGTTGCGGTCGAGGGAGATGCGGAGGTAAACGGCGGTACGAGTCGATGCTTTGCTCACGTATACGAGCATAAGCCAAGAGGGTTGTACGTGACGGAATGCGGGCCTGTTTTGGTTGCTCTGCTAGAGAAGTTTCAGGAGCCGGCTTCTTCCAGCCGCCAATGGACCGTCGGCGGACAGTTCACGCCACAGGCGACACTTCGATCAACTCACAGTGGTCCACCCAGCGAGCCAAGGTGCTGAGGACAGCGAGCTGTTCAAGTGCCTCTTGCGCAGTGGCCTCGTTCGTGCCGTGCGTCGCGGGGTTTCGTATAGCCATGAAACACCCCTGGCTGAACTGCAGCATCCCCGACCGCATGGCCTTGACAGTGAGATCAACGTCGTCACCCGGCCACCGGAGACGAGGCTTGCCTACTTCTGCAGGGTTCAGGGAGAAAACTTGTGCCATGAGAGCACTATCCGACAGATCCCGACGACCAGTGAGGTCTTGGACGTGAGCGTTCAGAAATGTTGCAGCGCGCTGAACCGCTGCACCGTGGTGCTCGTCGCTCCACAGCCGTGCCGCAGAATCCCAAATCAATGGATGCAGCGAGTCAGCTGCCATCGTCGGAGCTGAGCTTCCGGTGATGTACTGTGCCGTCTCGGCAGCGGTGGCAAGGTGGCCTAACGCTCGTCGCGCCAAGTCAAGACCGGTTTGGAGCTCGACGAAGTTGTGCTGGCTAAGCGGCCGCACCAAGGCATCAACCTTCGCCAGTTTCAGAACCACTTTGATTACACGACGAGTTTGAAGCTCTCGCGCCAACAGCTTGTCGGTGGCAGGCCCGGAGCTGCAGAACGCATGCTCGCGACTAGTCCTCCCGTCAAGGAGGGCCGCGTCGGCATGCTCTATCCACCACTCGAGAACTTGCTTCGCCCACTCAGATTCAACTTGCTGTGCCACGTAACCCTTCCCTACCAGTGAAGTTCAGGGTGACGGGGACCCGACGACCCTGTGTCAGAAGAGCGCAAACTCGCTCTCAGCCGACTCGCCAAGGTGTCCGATCAAGGACGCCGCCTTTGTCGTATCAAAGGGAAGCTCATACTCATCAGCCAAGGTCGCAGCATGGGCAAGAACCGACTCGGTGTCGATGGGGAGTTTATTGATGTCGAGCCTGGAGAGCAGTTTCTTGGTGATGGGTCGCTTGGAATCCCAGAAGACCAACGACTCAATCAGAGCAATACATTGAGGACTGTTCAAAATGGACGCCACAACGACCGCCTCCGTGGGGTCCTCGAATGGCAAGAGGTAGCAAGTGTCGTCAAGGACCACTGGCTGATCGTTTAGCGGAGCAACAAGCCTGAAGATGGGCTGCTTATGAAGCCCCGAAATTGCAATCTTGTATGGGGCAAAGGTGTAATCGCCATGGCCGAAAACCGAGAAGCGGGGGCGGTTCCGATAAATGGACGACTTACGGCCGTCTATTGCACCTGCGTTCGACTCCAGATAAGCCCAGAGTTTCGGTGCGGTTACTTCGAGATGGTTCGTGGCTGCACCGAACTCCATCTGGGGGACGATTACCCATTTCGTGTGCTCACGGTGCCTGCCGCGGAAAATGTCTGTGCACTTGAGGAGCGGGAAGACGTACTCAGGCTCGAGATCTAGCGTCTGGCCGGCCTTTGTCACGGGCTGCGGGGTTGCGACCAGCTCAAATACGCTAGAAGCATCGTGCTTCAAGCCCGATCGCCACACGTAGGGGGACTTACCATCAGCGTCTCGTACAGCGATGTACTTGTCGACATTGGCAACAAGAAGCGAATCAACGACTCCAAAGCGACCGACCGACTCTGCTTCAGGCTTGAACACGTCCTCGTGCATCGCGACCGTGTAGTCCGGTTCGGCAGCAGGGTTCACCTCGATGGTGAACCAGCAGGCATCAACAGCAGCGTCGAACCAACGCATCGCGTCGATCCGATAGACCGCGGCATTGGCAATCGGCAGGGCAATGCTGGCCGCGTAGTCGATGACGTTGCGTGCGACCTGCGTCTTGCACAGCATCCCGAGAACGAATGGCTTGCTCGAGAACTCGCGAAGAGCCTTTAAGATTATGTACTCGCACACGTCGAAGTTCGATGAGCCGAGCAGGGCGTCAAGCCCCTTCACTTTCTTGATGTTCTCCTTTGGGGGAACATTCTCCGAGTCCATCCGCTTCAGCTCAGCTGCAGTTACCCACGGAGGGTTACCAACTACGAACAACGACCCGTCCGTCTCCCAAGTCGCTGCATCAGGTAGCGCGAACTGGAAGACGTTCGCCGTGGTGACCTTGCCCCACTGGGAGGCTACTTCTGCATACTCAGCATTGATCTCGACGCCGAAACGCTCCGACGCCGGCGCAACCTTGGCTGCGGCTTCAAGGAAGGCTCCAACTCCACACGTAGGCTCGAAAACGCGAGCGTTTTCGGGTAGGCCAAGAACCTTGAGGCACTGCGTCGCCAGATCGAGCGGTGTCTGGAAGTCGCCAAACTCGTTGTTAGGCACGAAGGTCCTCGACTTCCGGCGCGATGGTCTTGGCGGTCGCAGTACTAATGGCGCGACTGTACTGCAGTCGCCACTGAAGTGCGTTGGAGATAGTAAGGACGCCCTGCTCGGGAATGTCATCAAGCAAGCGTTCAGCAAGCTGACGTCGGCTCACCTCGTCCAGGGGGACGTTCTTGTCCTGCAACAAGGCGTCAAGATCTTCGATGACCGCATCCCGCGCACCAGCCTCGCCATTGGCGATGATCTCGCGAATCGTCTTTGTCAGCGTGAAATCGCTGGTTCGAGACTTGTCAATGTAGATGACGTTCTCGATGTCAAGGTAGGCCGCTTCTTCGCTGGCCTCATCACGCTTGACGTAGACAATCACCAGGAGGCTGTAGCCCAAGCCATAGATCTTCTGGGTGGCTGCACGGAACGGAGAGGACGATTGGGGCTGCCTCTTTGAAGTCACCTTCAAATCAAGGTTCAGCGAAGGGAAGTCGAGCCCGTTGGCAGCATTGCCTACAGCCAGGTCATATCGAGACTGGAGATGCTCCTTGAACATCGCCTCGACCTTGGTACCGACGGCCTTGCCGTCAGTCGCACCATAAAGGCTGGGAAGAGGCGTGACCGCGAGTTCAGCCGCGAACTCTCTTGCGGCCGTCCTGAATAGGTCTAGCGTCAACGATGGGAGCGCCGTATCACTGTGAGCGCCTGCTTCTGAGGCAGTCACCGGAGGCCTTGCATTTGTCGGGTTCAGTAGTTCCTCAACTGGCTCGATCGCGTCGCTCATTTCTTGCTCCCAGAGGTTGTATTGTGCCGGAACTCCACCACGTGCCCATTAAACATCTTTAATACCGCTCCTCGAACTCACGTCTAACACCTAGGCCAACTGTATATGAACACGTACGCTCAATCTCGCTTAGCCATGCTCACGTTGCAACGGGAACGCACCCGGGTGCGCCCGAAGTCGTCACAGGAGCTTCGACTCGTCGATTGAGTAGACTTACTGATGCGGGTTTCAAATTTCCGATTCGAACCTAGTCATCAGGATGACAGACTTCTCAATCGACGAATAGCCCCTATGAGTCTGATTCTCAACAGAGCTGCTCCAGGGGAAACTCCCCATGGAGCATCCTTCCCAGAACAAACGATCGAGCGTTCGCTTTCTCTCATTACGGTCACTCACTCCTCCACGCGTTCAACCTGTCCCACCAGGAACACGTACGACAGCACACCTGCCATAGTGACTGCAGCCATGTAGACGAAGGCCGGCGCGAAGTCGATGTCAGTGACGAGGAAACCGATGACTATCGGTGTGGTGATCGAGGACAGGTTGCCGATGAAGTTGAACATGCCTCCAGTCAGACCGAGCAGCCGTTCCGGCGCCAACGCGGACACCAGCAACCAGGTGATCGAGGCGAAGCCGTTGCCGAAGAATGCGATCGACATGAACACGATCACCAACGCAGTCGAATCCGTATAGTTCGCGCCGAGCATGAACACTGTCAGCGCCAGGCCTATGATGATCGGCAGCTTGCGGGCAGTGCCAAGTGTCAGTCCCTTCTTGACCATGAGGTCCGAGACCCACCCGGAAAGCAGTACCCCGACGAGTGCGGCGATGAACGGAAGTGACGCCATGAAGCCCGACTCGGTGTAATCCATCCCGCGGTAATCAACGAGGTAGGTCGGGAACCAGGTGAGGAAGAACCACAGGGTCGAGGTCAGGCAGAACTGGCCGAGGTAGATGCCCCACAGCTTCCGCCGGGTCAACACCACCTTGACGTCGGACCAAGCCAGCTTGGGCTTGGTCTCCTTCGTCGCACCGGATTCGACATCGACCAGTCCCCCGCCGGAGGCGATGAGGTCGATCTCGGCCTGGTTGACTCCCGACTTGTCACGCGGCTCGCGATAGACGAACCACCAGATCGAGGCCCAGATGACGCCGACGACACCGGTGAGGATGAACACCCAGTGCCAGGTGAGCACCGTCTGCAGCCAGGACAGTACGGGGGTGAGCAACGCGAGACCGATGAACTGGCCCGAGGTGTAGAAGGCGATGACCCGTCCGCGCTCACGCTCCGGGAACCACGCCGTGGCCACCTTGTTGTTGATCGGGTACGCCGGAGCTTCGAACCCGCCGACCAAGAGCCGGAGGATGATGAGAGCAACGAACCCGCCGGAGATACCCATGAACAGCGTGGCCAGGGACCACAGCACGAGGCAGGAGGCATAGAGCACCCGCGGCCTCACCCGGTCCACGAGCCACCCGCCGGGCAGCTGCATCGCGGCGTAGGTCCACCCGAACGCAGAGAGCAGAAGTCCCTGCTGGCCGGTGGTGAGATCGAACTCCTGAGACAACGCCGGCATCGCGATGGACAGGTTAGCTCGGACCATGTAGTTGATGACGACGGTGATGAAGAGCAGGAGTGCAATGATGTAGCGCATCCGTGTCGGCCGAGTGGCCGTGTGCTCAGCGATTTTCGTCATGAGCTGGTGTCTCCGATCTCTGTGGCGGCGCTGTCTACCCGAATCGGGGCACGCAGCAGGAGCAGATAGGCGATCCCCGCGATCACCGCGACAACGGCGCCGAGGACGAATGGAATGAGGTAGGACCCCGTTGTCGTCACCAGCACGCCTGTGAGCCAGGGTGAGAGCGAGCCGGCGAAGTAGCCGCCTAAGTTCTGGATGGACCCCAACGATGCGACGCGACTTCCGGTCACGACATCGGCGGGAATCGACCACCCCACGGCACTCAGTGCTCCGCAGAAGAACAGAGCCAAGCTCATCGCTGTCAGTTGCAAAGCGAAGTGGCCGGTGGTGACTCCGACGAGAATCGAACAGATGGCGAGCGCCCCACCGTAGACTGCAGCAATCCGCCGCTTGCAGGCAAGAGGCGCCAGATGAGACCGCATCCTCGAGTACTTCGTGGTGAACCATCCGCCGAGGATTCCGCCGATGCCGCCGACAGCGAACGGGATCGCCGTGTACCACCCAAGCGCCTCGTCAGCGACGGAATAGATGTCGTTGAGCATCAGCGGGAGGAAAGTCACGAAGATGTTGAGGGTCCACACCACGGCGACGAATCCCAGCACCATCGCCCAGGTCTGTGGCTTGGTGAAGAGTCGCAACCAAGGGATGTGGCCTGTCGGAGCGTTGTTGTCTTCTTCTCTCGCTCGGATGTGTTCGAGTTCAGCTGCTGAGACCCTGCGGTCGTGTTCCGGGGAGCGATAGAAGACCCAAAAGCCGATCACCACGATGATGCCGAGCACGCCGAGGATGACGAACATGGCGCGCCACCCGAACCCGAGGATGAGGAAGGTGAGAATCGGTGGTGCCACTGCCGGGCCCCATTTGCTTCCCGAGTCGTAGACTCCGACTGCCGCTCCACGTTCCCTTGGCGGGAACCATTCGGAGACGATCTTCGCCGAGGTGGGTGAGACCGGGGCTTCAAAGACACCGAGCAGGATGCGCGAGATCATGAAGTGCCACATGTGGTGGCCGAATGCCATGAGTGAGGTCGCGATCGACCAGAAGCCCAGGGCAATGACGTAGACCGGCTTTGCACCGAGGCGATCCGTCAGCCATCCCCCGGGCAGCTGGAAGAACGCGTAGGTCAGGGAAAACGCGGTACCCAGCAACCCGATGTCGGCAGCGGTCAGCCCCAGTTCGTCGATCATGTGCGGGGCTGCGATAGACAGTGATGATCGATCCATGTAGTCGATCATCATCGCTGCCAGCAGCCAGCCGAGGATCCACCACCGGGCTCGGCCCGGCGAGGCAGCACGACGGTGCTCTGTCACTGCAGTCTGTGAGTTCATCCTTGAACGTTCTTCTCTCTTACCGAATCCGCCTGGTCACCATTCAGCGAAGGAACCGTCGGCGTGACGCCAGATGGGGTTGCGCCACCGGTGGCCTTCGGCCGAGCGTTCGATGACGTAGTCCTCATTGACTTCGATGCCCAGCCCGGGTCCCGCAGGAATATCGATCATGCCGTCGTCGTAGTTGAACACGGAGGGGTCGATGACGTAGTCGAGCAGGTCGTTGCTCGTGTTGTAGTGGATGCCCAGACTCTGCTCCTGGATGAACGCGTTGTTGCTGCCGGCATCGATCTGCAGGCAGGAGGCGAGCGCGATCGGTCCCAAGGGGCAATGCAGCGCCAACGCCACATCGTAGGCTTCGGCCATCATCGCGATCTTCCGCGTCTCGGTGATGCCGCCGGCGTGGGAGACGTCCGGCTGGATGATGTCGACGGCGCCGGAGGCGACCACTTCGCGGAAGTCCCACCGAGAGAACAGCCGCTCCCCCAACGCGATCGGCGTCGGCGTGTTCGCCATGACGTCAAGCAGTGATCCGAAGTGCTCGGACAGCACAGGCTCTTCAATGAAGAGCAGCCGGTAGGGTTCGAGTTCCTTGATGAGGACCTTGGCCATCGGCTTGTGCACCCGACCATGGAAGTCGACACCAATGCCGAAGTCCTCACCGGTGGCCTCCCGGATCGCCTGGACGTTCTCGATTACCTGGTCGACCTTGGTGTAGGAGTCGATGAACTGCAGTTCCTCGGTCGCGTTCATCTTCACTGCTGTGAAGCCGCGGTTCTTCGTCTCTAGCGCAGCCGACGCCGTATCACCGGGACGGTCGCCGCCGATCCACGAGTAGGTGCGGATCCGATCCCGGACCTTCCCGCCGAGGAGCTGATGCACAGGTTGGCCAAGCGCCTTGCCCTTGATGTCCCACAGTGCCTGATCGATTCCGGAGATCGCACTCATGAGGATGGGACCACCGCGGTAGAAGCCACCGCGGTACATGATCGTCCACAGGTCTTCGATGTTCGCAGGATCCTTGCCGATGAGCAGGTCGGAGAGCTCATCAACGGCGGCAGCAACGGTGGCTGCCTTGCCTTCGATGATGGGTTCGCCCCATCCCACGATCCCTTCATCGGTTTCGATCTTGAGGAACAGCCACCGAGGCGGCACTGTGTACGTCGTCATCGACGTGATCTTCATTGGTCAGGCCTTTCGTTCAGGTGTTGACGGTGATGGAGCGGTGTTCAGTTGGTGTGCACCCACGCCGAGGCGATCGCCTCAGCCCGCACGCGTACGTCGTCGGGGCGGTCGCCTCGGCGATAGAGCGAGGACCCAAGGCCCAAGCCAGCTGCTCCGGCGTTACGCCATTCAGCTGCGTTGTCGGCTCCTACTCCCCCGACGGGGAAGAGTTCGGTGCCGGCAGGCAGCACTTCGCTCCAGGCCTTCATTCCGCTGATCCCCACCGCCGAGGAGGGGAAGAGTTTGACCTTGGTGGCGCCTGCCTTGATGGCAGCGAACGCTTCGGTCGGTGTCGCTGCTCCCGGGTACGGGGTGAGGCCCATCCCGAGCGCGGTTTGGATGACTTCGGTGTCGGTGTCGGGGGCGACGATGATGCGGGCACCGGCTCGCTCGCAATCGCGGACCTGATTGGCGGTGAGCACGGTGCCGGCACCGATCTCCAGGTCGTTGCCGAACCGTTCGACCAATGCGGTGATCGAGTCGAGAGGGTCGGGCGAGTTGAGTGGAACCTCAATGGCAGAGAACCCGGCGGCGACGATGCCCTCGGCGATGTCGAGGACCTCGTCAGAGCGAACCCCGCGGAGGATGGCGATAAGGCCTGTGGGGACGGTGTCAGTCATTGATGTTCTCCTTGGTCGGCACGAGGCCGGATTGTTCGGCGATGCGGAAGAGTCCGGTGGCCGCGGCCCGAGGGTCCGCATCGGCCGCCTGTCTCCCCTGCTGCCGGAGGGCACGTGAATATCGCATCGACAGGTCCGCGGTTCCACAGACGATGACGGGGCCAGTCGGGTCGGCTGTTGTCCTGAGCTGGCCGGCTACCTCGGCGCCGATGAGCATTCCCGAGAGGTAGTCGTTGACTTCCTCGGCGCGCAGTCGTCCGTTGAGGGCCCAGGTACGCGCGGAGAAGATCGACGAGGTGAGCGCGGCGGGGTCGTCACCTCCGACGCTCAGTCCCCAATCGAAGACCTCGGGGTGGAAGTCATCGGTGGGCTCGGCCAGACGACTGAGGATCGACGACGTGGACAGCAGACCGAACATCTCTCCGCTCATCGAGGTGGAGAAGTCCGTCACGTGCTTTCCCTGGCAGCTGACCCATTTGGTGTGCGTTCCGGGAAGGATCACCGTGGTCGATTCGTCCTGCTCTGCATCGAGCAGACCGAGCAGTTGGGTCTCCTCTCCGCGGATGACATCGGGAGCGGCTGCTTCTGTCGGTGTCTTCTGCAGTCCGGGGACAATGTGGAGTTCACCGATGGTCAGTTCGACCGACGTCAGGTGCCTGCCCACGGCACTCAGGTCGGTGGGCAAGTCGAGGTATCCCGCCTCGGCGACGCCCTGGGTCGAACCGATCATTCCGCACGCCAGGATCGGGAGGGGGCCGTACGTCGCTATCCAGTCACCAATCGCGGTCTGCGCGATTCGGGAGAAATCGCCTCGGAGGTCGTCGGTATCCGGACCGACGGCCATGATTCCGTCTGATCCGTTGCGTTCGGCGAGGACCGTCCCGTCGCTGCCGATGAGGAAGGCTCGCAGCGAGCTCGTCCCCCAGTCGAGGCCGATCATCTGCGGGGCCTCGGAGGTTGCCAGTTTTGCCATAAGAGCCACTATGGGCAGGCGTTCCACCATGCGCCACCGCTGTCCCTATATGTGGGATCAATGTCATACTGTTGTGATGAGCGAGGACGCCGATACCGTTGCCAGCAATGACATCCCCCAGGGCACTCAGACACTGGCCAGAGGTCTGCAGATCGTCAGTGCCGTCGCCCATGGGTCCACCACGTTGAAGTCCGTCGTCGACGCCACTGGAATCGGTCGATCGAGTGCACATAGGATGATCCAGCTGCTGGTGCACATGGGTTATCTGCGGCACGGTTCACCGGGAGAGTTTCGTCTGGGGCCCACTCTCATCGAGTTCGGTTTCACTGCACTCAATCAGGATCCGCTGCCGGTGGTCGCCAGGGAGAGCCTTGATGCTCTTGCGGAGCGGACCCAGGACACGATTCATCTCTCCGTCGAGGATGGTGAGTCGGTGCTCTACCTCCACAAGATCCCCGGGACGCGCGGTGCTGAGATGCGCTCACGCATCGGCCACCGGATGCCGATGACTCGCACCGGTGTCGGGAAGGCGCTGCTCTTAGGTCAGGAAGACCGGTGGGAACGGATGTTCACAGCCGAGAATCCGGGGGCAGACGCCTCGGCGGTGGAGGCATTCGTCAAACGTATGAACGGGTACACACGCGATGGGGCATCTCTCGACCTGGAGGAGAACGAACCAGGGATCCGGTGTGTGGCGGCTCCTGTTCGAGATGGCAGCGGGGACATTGTCGCCGGCATCTCACTGTCGGCCACGCGACCTTACATGCCGAAGGAACGGATGCAGGCACTGGTACCGGTGATGAAGTCTGCGGCGCGGGAGATCTCGGTGAAGCTGGGGTTCCGGTGAGGGTAGGGGGAGTTACCTTGCAGTGTCGGCCTAGTGTCCTGCGCCGTAAATTCGTGTAAGAAGTTGTAGAATGGAGTATGCCTCGCACCGGTCGTCCGAAAGCCGAACTGATCCTCACCGATGAAGAACACCAGACGTTGACTCGCTGGTCCCGTCGGCGCAAGTCCTCACAAGCCCTTGCTCTGCGCTCACGAATCATCCTCGGCTGCGGGCAGGAACGATCAAACAAGGAAGTCGCCACCAGCCTCGGCTGCACGCCCGCGACTGTGGCCAAATGGCGGAACCGATTCATTGCCGACCGACTCGATGGTCTCGTCGACGAACCACGCCCAGGTAGACCCGCCACGATCACGGCCGAGCAGGTCGAGGACGTCATCACCTCAACCCTGGAACAAACACCGAAAAACGCCACCCACTGGTCACGGGCGCAGATGGCCGAACGCAGCGGACTATCGAAATCGACGATCGGACGGATCTGGAAGGCCTTCGAGCTCAAACCCCACCGCGCCGATGGGTTCAAACTCTCCAACGACCCTCTCTTCGTGGAAAAGGTCTACGACATCGTCGGCCTTTACCTCAATCCACCCGAGTCCGCTGTCGTGCTCAGCGTCGATGAGAAGTCCCAGGTCCAAGCGCTGTCTCGGTCCCAGCCGGCGTTTCCGATGATGCCGGGCATGCCGGAGAAACGTACCCACGATTACGCCCGCCACGGCACGACGAGTCTCTTCGCAGCGCTGAATGTCGCCGATGGAACCGTGATCGCCTCGACACACCGCAAGCACCGCGCGATCGAGTTCAAAAAGTTCTTAACCAAGATCGACAAACACGTTCCAGACCACCTCGACATCCACGTCGTGTGTGACAACTACGGCACGCACAAACACCCGTTGGTGCGGAACTGGCTGGGCAAGCATGAGCGGTTCCATATTCATTTCACGCCCACGTATTCGTCGTGGATCAACCAGGTCGAGAGGCTCTTCGCTGAAGTCACCCGCGAACTCCTCCAGCGCAGTGACCACCGAAGCGTGCAAGCCCTGGAGAAAGACCTTCGCGAGTGGGTTAAGGCGTGGAACGAGGACCCGCAGCCATTCGTGTGGACGAAAACCGCGGAAGAGATACTGGAATCTCTCTCACGACTAATGCAACGAACTACCGGCGCAGGACACTAGTTGCCATCACCCGGCATAGACCGGCACCGATTATACCTACACCTGTTCCGCCTCATTTCTATTCAGCAGCAGGTGCGCCAACTGCTGTCATTGTCCGGATCGATTGTCTTGCCAGGGCCCTTCGGTCCGTATATGACGTCACCAGCGTTGATCGGTCCAGCACCGAAGACGCTGATTCTCTCCATCAGGCGCAGACTCTTGCTCATACTTCGGAGCTCTACCGCCCCTATGCGTTCTGCCGCGTTGTAAAGTTCATCGCTGTAGACAACAATGCGATCTCTTAATCGACGGTTGTCAGAGTTCACCTGATCCTGCGTTTATGAAAATCGAGCGGGCAAAAGCGTCAAACCGAGAGAAGGCGCGATGCGTCCCATGTCAGAACCTCCGTATAGCTTGTTGACATGCACGAATCCAGCTCATCAAATCGCGCTGGCGATGCCACGGCGACGACCATCATTCAGGAACGGGACTACTACTCCCGAGCTATGGGGTGAGTCCCATAGAGTGGTGGCATTCCCACCAGGGACCTCACCCCCAAAAATGTGAAGGACCATCGTGGGATCCGCGCAGATGAGGTTCTCCAGACATACACGCCAAGCCTCTTGGACGATTCCAGCAGTCCGCATAAGGCTGACCACCGATAGCTGTCGCACAAACTGAAGAGCCGTCATAGCGGGCCACGCAGCGAGCGAAACAGCAGAGTGCGCTGCGTCGTCGTTGCCGGTGTCACCGGTTCAGTCCCCGTACCCAGGCCAACCGTTCTGTGCAGTATTTCCGCAGTGCGGCATCTTCCTTCATGAGCATGTCCGTCTTATGCAATTTGAGCTTGTGCGGGCTTCCTGTCCGCTCCGTCGCATGTGTCACCGGCAGGCCCTGCGTATCGATGGCACTGTGAATGTGTTGTCGGCGCGGCTTCGCCAACGGCCAGGTCAGCGATCGCTGCTCCGACGATGCCAGGAATCCGGCCAAGTGATCGCAGTCGGCGCACCCGCAGCCGGTGAAGGGAATCGACCAGTCATCGGCGGCGCGTTCGGGCTTCGCGAGTTCAGCCTCGAGACGACGCCGACATTCGGCGACGATGGGGGCGAAGTTCTCGTCAGCCGGGTCCGCCGCCGATTGCAGAACGGACACGTAGAGGGGAATCAGATCGCCGCCCAGGCCGTCGAGGCCATCGACGATCGCTGCGGCGTGGTCCCTCGTCGCCGCCGACACCACCTCGGCGACGAAACCGCCGAGATCCACCAATGATCTCCACGCCTGAGCCGGCGGTATCTGCCTTGCCGCCGAAGCGACCTGCTGGGGAATGAAGGCTGCCGCATGAGAGGTCAACACCTCAGCAACGGTCGCACCCGATGGGGACTCGTCTGTTCGCAACACAGCGATCGTCGACGCCATGGAGGTGTTCACCCATTCGAGCAGGGCACGGACTCCGGGCGATGTGAAGCGCGGTCCGGCGGATGCCCACGAACCCAGTAGGTCACGAAGCCAGGACGTTCCGTACCTCTCTGTCAGCGCGACCAGCGCCTCCGCTTGCTCTGCACCCAGACCCGCAATTCCGTACGGGGTGAGCACGACGGTCGCGGCTGTTCTGTCCTCGACGCCCAACGCCACTTCCAATGCCAGGTCGAGCGACTCGGGACCGGCTCCCGACCAGAACGGCTCGAGCGACCGCGCATCGACGGCCGCCTCGGCGATCTGCCCCTGAGCCAGCCGATCGGCCAAGGTACGCAGCGCCCATCCCGAACCGGCCTCGGCACGGACGACGAACGACGATTCCATCGGCCACAGAATGATCGCGGCCCTCCGGTACCAATGGTCGACGGTGTTGCCGTAGTTGCCCATATAGCCTTCGTATTCGGCCGCATGAGCAGTGAGCTGCCGAGTGGAGGTGACGGCCAGCGTCTCATCCTCCCCCACTGGCGATTCGATCGACTCACCGGCTCCGGACTCGGGAACCATCCACCAGTTCAAGGTGATATCGCCGTCGAGCAGTTCGCCATCGGTATCGAAAGTCTCGAAGTCGGGTTCGTCCTCGTCGTCCCAATAGCGACCCCACCGGCTGCCGTAGTAACCGCCGCGGTCGTCGATCGCAGCCTCGCGCGTTTCGTGGATCTCGCTCAGACCGAGCATCGCTTCGCAGCCGGCAGATCGGGCTGCACTGAGCAGGCGTGCGGCTCGCAGGCGGTCGCCGCCCTTGAGCGTGGTTCGGCTCAGACCGCGTCGGCTGTATTCGTGGTCGAGGAGGAACACCATCCGCTGGGGAGGTGTCGCATTCCCGCCACCCCATCGCGGCTTGACCGGTGTGGTGAAGTATTCGGTGATCAGAGCCCTCAGTTCGCTGTCGACGGGATCGCCGGTGCCGGCGTCGGCGGCAGCTGTGGTTGTCATCGTGTGGTCGTCGTCCGTCGTGTCTTCGGCCGCTGGGTGGTCGACGAGGAGGTTGAAGGTCAGTGTCACCCGATGACCTGACGTCACCGGCTTCACTTCGTGCCGTCGGTCAGCGTAGAACGCTGCGAGTGTGATGTCGTTCGGGTCGCCGGTGAAGATCCGGTCAGCACCGTGGTCGTCGACGACGAGTTCGCCACCGGTGTGGGTGGTCGGCAGTCCTACCACGAGTGTGGCCAGCATCGAGTCGTCCTTCTCCGAGTCCTGATGCGGCAGGAAGAACTGCCCCTCCCCATAGACGAGCATCGAGTGGAGTTCGGCGCGGACCGTCGCATCGGCAGGAATTCCCAGCGCGGCACTGAGGCAGCCGAGAGACTCGTTAAGCGCTCCCGTCCAGTTGTCTGTCCCCGCGGCGCCGGTTGGGTCGCCGAGGTGGACGTGCGCCGGATCGATCACCCAGGTGTCGCGGACTGTGGGGTCGAAGACGGTGTCCTCGCCACTGCCGAAGTGCGCGGGTTCGGCGATCGAGATCAGCGCTGCGATGTCGTCTTCGCCGATGGGGAAGGACAACGGCGCACGATCAATGAGGATGTTGAGGCCATCGGGCGGCACACGTGTCGATGCCGCATGGACGATGTCCGCACCGACGCGGCTCAAGTGGGTCTTGAGTCGGTCGGCGATCGGTTGCGAGGGCATCATTCTCCCAGTCTCTTCAGCGGGTCAGGGACCCAGGTCGGCCAGTCCGGCGAGCCCACCAGTGCTCCGAGTTCAAAGCTGGCGCACAGGTGGAACGGTCGGCGAGCGCTGCTGTTGTCGTACAGGTTCGCCGAATCAACCGTTCCGATCGTCTCCGCGACATGTTGCCACAAACGCTCATATCTCTCCCGGATCTTGTGCTCCGGCACTGCGTGCCCCCCGCGACGCACACGCTCGCGCACTCGCTGAACCGTGAGGTCGACGGGAACCATGACGATGTGCAGTGTGACGAGGAATCCGGCATCGGCAGCATCAGTGACCAGCTGGACCTTACTGGGGTGCGAGAACACGGTCTCTGAAATGAATGATCGCTTCTCGGCGATGAATTCCCGCCTTAGCCTCTCTGCGATCCGTGCTGCTTCATAGGCATGTTCCAGCTGAGTGTCCGGCCATCTCTGCGCTGCGATGACGTCGGCGTTGATGAACGGCAGATGCGTCACAGGTGCCAGGACGTCATGGACGTAGCTTGATTTCCCAGCGCCGTTCGGCCCCGCGAGCAGATGCAGAACCGGCATCAGGTCGTTGGACGATGCACGACCAGGTTGCCGTCCTCGTCCAGCTCCGAATACTCCTCACCGGCTGAGTCGAAGCCGGCTGCGTAATCCAGCCCCTTTCGCAGTGTGCGAGTGCGTTCTTCCCACGCCTCGCGCACGATGGCCTGTTCTCTTTCGGCGAGCGAGTCATAGGAGCTCGTTCCGGCCAAGACCTGCGTAATCTGACGATGGTTGACCGTGGGCGACGATTCCATTTCACGCCCGATGCGAGCCCAATGCGCAATCTGCTGAGGCACCGTCCTCGAGGCGGCCTTAGCCGCCGCGACAGCGGACTCGTAGACGTCTGCCGGCAATCTCGTCGGTTGGCTGCTCCTGTTCATGAATCCATTGTAGTACGACGCTACACTTGTTTTCCAGGGGCGGACGACGTTTCCAGGGCAGGTCGATCATTGTCGAATGTGCAGACTTCATCCGGTGTATGAAGACACCGAATACACCTTGACCGCTCCTGCCTCGTTGCCCTTCAGCAACAGGTGCGCTGCGTACCAACTGCCTTCTTCGTCCGGGTCGATTGTCTCGCCTGGCCCTTTCAGTCCGCAGATGACGTCGCCGGCTTTGATGGAATCGGCGCCGAAACCGCCGATTCCTTCCATCAGGCCAACACCATTGCTCATGGTGTAGTCCCCGTATTCCTCGTCCACGACTCCGATGAGTTCGCAGGTATCGACTTCGGTCCCGTCCTGGAGAGCCACGTTGCGGTAGGTCAGCGGTGGGTTCGCAGACGCATCCCCGATGACAATATCCAGGTCTCGCATGACCTCATCAGTGGCCATCGCACCGGCAGTGCCATCGTCGCCTTTCGCGGCCGCATCGACGAACTTCTGAACTGCTTCGACCTCCGGCACCCGGACAGTTTCTCCATCGGCGGTGAACAACGCATCTTGAGGGTCGTATCCGCCCTTCGACCATGCGAAGCGGAGTTCCGCTTCGCCTGTGCGCTCTGCGGCGTTGTATTCCTCGTCGCCGTAGACGGCTATATTGCTCACCGTCGCTGTCATATAGGGGCCGGTGAGGTCGATCGCGGAGACGATGCTGCGGTTGAAGTCGGCAAGCTGTTGGAAGTCCGAGTCCTCGCTCCACGGTTCGATCGAGGTGACGAGGTTCAACTTCTGGTCATAGACACCGACCGAATCCGTCACCCAGTTCCCACCCGGATAGCAGACGAAGTCGATAGCCACCATCGGCTTCGGTGTGGCCACCGACGTTGTCACGTCATTGATGGCGATCGATGACCCGTAGTCTCCTTCTGCGGTTTTGCCGTCTGCGAATGCCTGCTTCGCTCCCTCGGCCATAGTTAAGTCTGCACAGGCAGGAGGGACCTCCAGCTTCGCGTTCCGGATGTCGTCCTCCGACGGAAGCTTCGGTGCCGGCAGCGCCGAGATGCTCTCATCGAATCCCTTGTCCGCCGTAACGGATTCGTCGTCCGAGGAATCCGTGAAATCGAACGAGCTCACTGCGCCCTCATGCTGGATGCGCAGCTGACTGCCGGTGACGGCGAATCCGTCGGTCGGTGCGGACACTGCCCACAGCTGGTCACCGGTCGAGACATCGAGGCCTTTGACCCCGCCCGAGGTTCCGATGATGAGAACACCATCGACGGCTGTCCACGACGGGGTGACGCGTTTGTCACCGAGTCCGGTCACCTCGGCGGCGGAGGGATCGAGGTCCTGCGTCCACAGGACGCTGTCGGAATCGACGGCGGCAAGAGTATGACCATCGGAGACCACCCACGGTCCGGTCTCCCCCGCCTGGGGACCGGCGATCATCGAGACATGGGCCTCAGGTCCGAGATTCAGACCGTCATAGGTCTGATCGTCCGGCCCGGTCACTGCTCCTTCATCTTCGATGTCGAGAGGAACCCTCGATGATGCGGGATGGGGGTCGACATCGGCCTTGCTCTCAGCTGTCGTCATCGACCCGTCGCTGAGTGCGACCGCTCGGTCCCCGCACTGGACAGCCTCGCCGGAGACGCGGCATGCGGTGGGAGTGCCGGCCAGTTTCTCCTCGTCGTCGGAGGTGTCGTCGGAAGCGTCCGGGCCGAGCGCCTCGTCCAGCGGCGCGGTCTCGCCGGTGTCGATGTCCTGGTGCGGGATCGACACCGTCCAGGCGGGCTTTTCATCGTCACCCACTTGGGTAAGAATCGAGGTGGTTGACCCGATGAACCGCAGGATCTCTGGGGAGGTCTCACCGGCTTCGGCAGAGGCAGTCAGCGGGGCGCCGTTGAGGCGCATGTCCGCACTCAGACCGCTGAAGTCCATGACATCGGATTGGCTGGGAGTCTGAGCGTAGTCGGGTTCCGGATCGCCGAAGGGGTTGTACCCGGAGAAGAAGGCGAAGGAGCCTCCAGCGATGAGTGCCACGACCGCAACTGCGGCAATGCCGAGCAGGACGGGTTTGGATTTCGATTTCTTCGTCGCGCCCTGCTCGGACGAGGGCGGCTGTGATTCATAGGAATTCGGGTGGTCGCTCATACTCAGTGAATCTAGCAGGAAGCCCTGACGCGACTACACGAACTGTAGTGGATCACCGAAATGTTGTCAGATCGCAATTGTGGTCAACGATTGGGAGGAGCACACGTCCTCATCGACTCGATGGCACTGGGCTGCCTGACGCACCTACGAACTCACGGATCGCGGGCAGCTCGCGGCGGGCCTGGGACAGTCCCATGCGATGAGCAGCGGCGAGGCGTGAAAGGTCACGGGTGCCATTGTCGACCGGCATCCGCTCAGGAGCGAAGACGTGTGCCTTTCCCTCCGCTTCGAGAGCGAAGATCCGTTCGCGCGTCTCGTTGTACCGTGCCCACCGGGTCAACAGCGCCTCCGCCAATGCGGGATACCGACGGAAGATGCTCCGGTAGACTGCGGAGAAGCGCTGCGGCGCCTTTCGATACGAGCGCTCCTGCGTGAGCACGATGACGAACTTTTCGAAGCCCTCTATCTGTGCCTGACTCAGAGCGATTCCGCCGTCCTCGCCCATCGCCCCGTCGACGTACACATGCCCGTCTAAGTGGACCGGCGGCATCAGCCCAGGCATCGTCGAGGAGGCGCGTACACGGACCATCAGATCCTCGATCTCAGGAGTGTCTTTCCGCGACCAGACAACATCATCACCGGATACCGCATCGAACGCGACAATCCTCATGTCTGCAGGACTCGATTGAAATGACTCCCAGTCGAACGGCAGCGCCTCGTCGGGGCCGCCCGCCTGCTGGTAGATGTACTCCGCGTTGAACATGCCCTGCCCACGAGCGAAATAGCGCAGGCCGCCGAACTGTTCATCGGCGGCGAACTCGACGAATGACCGACGAGCGCGTCGCGCGTCACCGGACAAGTAGTTCACCGCATTTGAGGCCCCGGCGCTGATACCCGCGACCCAGTCGAAATCCAAGCCAGCTTCGAGCAGCGTGACGACCATCCCGCTCGTCAGCGACGCCCGCATGCCACCGCCCTCGAAGATCAGAGCTGTATCGCCGATCCGAGTCGTGTCCGCCGCTGTCGTCACCTGACTTGCACCTTTCATAATCGTCATCCTAAAGAAGGCTACCCGATGGTAATTGACCGGCACCCAAAGACGGCGGAGTCACCGCCAAGACAAGAGCATCGATGTCAGTCAGCACTGACCCCGAGATCCCGGTCGACCACATCGACCTCGGCCTCGCCGATGCCCACTTCCAGGATCAGGAGATGACCACAGTGGTGCTGCGAACCCTCAACAGAACGGCGAGTTCCAACCCGGCAGCCTTCCGCCGCGGGCTCGCTCATGAGCCGGCGACCGGAACTGCTGACTTCGTGGGCTCGAGCCGACATCATCGAAGACCGTGACACGGTGCTGGACCGTGACAAGCTGCTGGAGTGAGCGGAATTCTGGACAACCTCACTGATCAGCCGTCCTCGGCCAGCGCCTCATAGGCGGGACGGAGCACCTCGGCGAGGGGCTGCTTGCGCACCGTGACGTCGATTGGCGGCACCTGTTCGAGTACGGAGACCGCCGTCCCGAGCGGTCGTGGCGGGACGATCTGAGCAGGTTGGAAGTAGAACGCGTCGAGGAGCTCGGTCAAGGGCACCGGGGCGGAGTTCTCCGCCGTCGACCCGGTGTGCAGGTGCTCGAGAAGGTCCTCGCGTTCGCGTCCTCGCCAGGCGAGGATCCGAAACGGGTCCTCATCGAACTGTTCGGCGAGCAGATAGACCACGGCCGCGACATGCTTGCACGGCACCGCAGAGTCCGGACAGGAGCAGTCGAGAGTGAGCTCGCCCTTGATCGGGAACAAGGTCAGGCCCACATCGTCGAAGAGCTTCTCGATGTCGGCGGGCATCTGCCCTGACAGCAGTTGAGCGACGAACCAGGCGTCCTCGTTCATCCTCTCCTCGATGCTCGCCCATTCGGCCTTGCCGTAGGCGCGCAGTCCGATGCGCACGCGGTAGGGACGAGCCCGCGAGCCCTGCACAGTCGCATTCACCAGACCGGCATCGAGGTCGATATCGAGAACCTGACCTCGACGGGCATAGTTACGGCCACGGGTCAGCCGAGTGCCCATTCCCATGCCTTCGAGGACGGTGATGAACCGTGTCGACCACCAGGCCTGGGCCATCGAACCGCGTTTCGATTTCGCACGGATGCCGCCGTCGACCGTGCGCGGCTTCGAAGGCGGATAGAACCGGGACCCGAATGACTTACTCACCGACGGCATCCTTCGACAAGGTGAGAAGGTCGTGCAGACTGTCCGTCGACATCTCGGTCAACCATGACTCTCCCTCACCGACAACCATATCGGCCAACTCCTTCTTCTCCTCGAGAATTGCGTCGATCCTCTCCTCCAAGGTACCGATGCCGATGAACTTGCGCACTTGCACCCGGCGTTTCTGCCCGATTCGGAACGCTCGGTCCGTGGCTTGGCTCTCCACAGCCGGGTTCCACCAGCGGTCGAGGTGGACGACTTGGTTGGCAGCGGTGAGATTGAGCCCGGTGCCTCCGGCTTTGAGGGAGAGCACAAAGATCTTCGGACCGTCCGGTTCCTGGAAGTCTTTGACGATTTGGGTGCGACGCTGCTTCGAGGTGCTTCCGGCGAGATAGGCGACATCGGTGTCGAACTTGGCCGCAAGGTGAGGCACGAGCATCTCCCCGAAGTCGGTGAACTGGGTGAAGCACAGCACCCGATCCCCCTCCGCCAGGGTCTCGGACATGATCTCTTCGAACCTCTCGAGTTTGCCCGACCTCTGTCCGATCGCCGAACCGTCGTGGAGGAGATGGGCAGGATGGTTGCAGACCTGTTTGAGTTTCGTCATTGCCGCCAGCACCAGTCCACGTCTCTCGATACCGCTCGATTCCTCGATGCGCCCCATCATCTCGGCGACGACGGATTGGTACAGCGAGGCTTGTTCGACCGTGAGGCGGTAGTGCTGTTTGATCTCGATCTTCTCCGGCAGATCGTCGATGATCCGCGGATCAGTCTTCGTCCGTCGCAAGATATAGGGCCGAGTGATCCGACGCAGGCGGTGCGCTCGCTCCTCGTCGGCCCTCACCTCGATCGGACGGACGAATCGTTCGCGGAACTTCTCCGGGGTGCCAAGCATTCCCGGGTTGACGAAGTCCATGATCGACCACAGTTCGCTCAACCGGTTCTCCACCGGGGTGCCGGTCAGCGCGATCTTCTGTCCCCCGTTCAGACGCCGGATGGCCTTGGTGGTCTGGGAGAGGCGGTTCTTGATCACTTGTGCTTCGTCGAGGACGACGCGTACCCAGCCGATGCGTTCGAGTTCGGCGATGTCACGGGATGCGGTGGCGTAGGTGGTGATGACGAGGTCCGACTCGGCGAGAGCCGCATCAAATGCGTCCCCGCGGGGACGGGCCGACCCGTAGTAGACGAGGATGCGCAAGCTGGGGGCGAACCTGGCAACCTCGGCCTCCCAATTGCCGATCAGCGACATCGGGCACAGCAACAGAGTCGGGGCACTGGTCGCAGAATCAGGGTCAGCAACGGCGCTGGCGCGTGCGCGGGCGGTAGCCTCCAGGGCGAGCAGCTGCACGGTCTTGCCGAGACCCATGTCATCGGCGAGGACGGCGCCGATTCCCAGACGTCCGAGGAAGTCCAGCCAGCTCAATCCCCGAGCCTGATACGGGCGCAGTGTGGCCCGGAAGTCCTCAGGTGGGTCGACTGTCTCGATGGTCTGGGCCGCAGTGCCGTCGAGCAGGTCACCCAACCACCCGTCTGCCTCGACGGAGGTGATCTCCAAGGGCGTCTCGAGTTCCTCAGGATCGCCGAGGGCGAGCGTCATCACCTCGGAGATTGGCATCTGGCCCTCCTCATGGTTCTTGAGGAAGTCGAGTCCACGTCTGATTCGCTCTTGGTCGACGACAATCCACTGTCCCCGCATCTGCACCAAGGGTGCCTTGGCAAAGATGAGGGCCGCGATCTCGTCATCGCTGAGGCCGTGGTCCCCGACGGCGAGCGCCCAGTCGAAGCTGGCCAGCCCGTCCCTGCCGATCTTCGCTTCCTGTGGGTCGCCGTCTGTCGGTGTGGCATGGAGCTTGAGACCGACCTTGGGCGTCGTGCCCCACCAGGACGGCAGCTGCACCTCGACCCCCGCCTCGGCGAGTCCGGTCGCTGCAGTATTGAGGAAGTCGAAGGCCGCCGAGGTGGAGAGCTCAAGTTCCGTCGGTTCGGCCCTGCGCAGCCCCGCCTCGAGATCCGGGTATACCCGTTGAGCGCGAGCGAGTTCGGCCAGCAGCACCTCGCGGGGTTTGTCGAGCCACCTCGCCAGACTCCCATCGTCATCCCAGACTCGAAAGGCGTCGATGACGAGGCTCTGGTCGCTGCGTGAGCGCAGGAGGAAGTCGAGGTGCCAGCGAACTTCGGCAGCGTCCGATTCGGTGAGGGCGCCTCCTTCAGGTTCAGGATCACGCAGACGCAGGACCAACTGTGCCGGACCAGGTGACTCCGCTCCTTCGCGTACCCACGGGTCGAGTTCACGGATGAGTTCTTCCGCCGCGGCGGGGGCGATGTCGACACGTGCATCATCACCGGTCAGTGACTCGAACCACGTCTCGGCGGCGGGCAGAGTGGAGGGACGACGGCCCCGCCGAGGTGCCAGTAGGTTTGCGGGCAGGCGCCGGCGCACGAGGGCGTCGACGACGCCGTCCAAGAGTCCCAGGGTCAACTCGGCCTGCGGTGTCTCCGGTGCGGCGGCGCGAAAGGACGGCGGCATGGTCTGGACCAGACCGTGGTTCGTCACGGCGTCGGCACCGGTGGCGAACACCCGCCACCGGGCCTGCACCTCGGTGGTGGTGGTGTCATTGTCGTCTTCGTCGTCTCGGCCGACGATGACACAGGTGGGGAGCACGCGGGAACGATCCACGAGCATCTCGCCATGTCGGCGAAGTTCAGCAACATAATGAACGGAGGCGGCCGGTCGCACGTCGACCTCCGACTGATCCCCCAGGATCGAGTCGAGAACAGAGGACAGTTCGGAAGCGGGAATCCGCATCACGGGCACAGACCACGGCAGCAGAGACGGAGCCGAAGAGGACCGGCGCCGAGGCTGGATGCGCACCATCTCGGGTGGATCCAAGGGCGAGCGCTGCAGGGATGGAAGCAGGAGAGTCTGGGGCGTTCTGCGAGCCCCCTCTGAGCGCCCGAGAATGTCGGCGAGTGAGTCGGTGGGGACGGCGAAGGGGTGGTCGCGGACTTGGCGCACTGCTGCGCTGGGGCTCGAGACCGGGAGGGCGGAGTCCTCGGCCCACATGCCGATGTCGATTCCGTACTGGGCATCGGGCAGTGCACAAGCATGCAGAACGTACACTCTGACTCCTTCACACCTGGCTCACCGGTCGACGCATCTACGATACAGTCTGCCGAGCTCTCATCATGGACTTTGTCAGTGCCGGTGAGGGGCAGGTTACGATCGATGCTGCCACTTGTCGGCTCGCGTCACCTCAACAGTTCGAGATGGTCGGCGTCGAGAGCGATCCCGCTAGGCTGATGGACATGGCAATCGGTCGTGGCTTCAACGCTCTCTGGAGCACGAGCGCGCTATCGAACCTCGCCGACGGCCTCGCGTTCGTCTCAATGCCGCTGCTTGCAGCCTCGATGACGGATGATCCTCGCCTTGTAGCCGGATTGGCCACTCTCTATGCCGTGATCCGACTCGTGGCTGCTTTGCCGATCGGCGTCTGGGTCGACCGGTTTGATCGACGAACATTGATCGTCGCGGCCAACATTCTGCGAGGAGGTGCGCTGGCCGGATTCGCGCTGACCATCCAGTTCGGGGTCTCCTCCCTCATCGTGCTGTACTCGGCTATGGCCGTAGTCGCGGCTTTAGAAAGCGTTGCAGACAGCGCTGCAATAGCGATCCTGCCGTCGCTTGTCGGGACCCAACGACTGGAATCTGCGAACGGACGTATTGCAGCGACGCAGTTGATCGCCGATGAATTCGCTGGCCCTCCCCTGGGTGGATTCCTGTTCGCACTTGCGGCCTCAGTCCCCGCCTTTGCAATGGGCGGGCTCTGGGCGCTTGCGGGAGTCATCGCTCTTGCTCTGCCGACCCGGAGTCCGTCGACACTGTCCGCTGACGCACATTCCTCCCGACGGTCAGTCTTTGCTGAGGCTGTCGATGGCATTGCCTGGTTGCGACGCCACCATGTCGTCGGCGGCCTGGCCGTCATCGGAGCACTCGCAAGCATCGGCTACATGTTGCCGTTCTCGATCCTCGTTCTCTTCGCCCGGGAACGTCTCGGGCTGAACGGCACCGGTTACGGCCTGCTGCTCGCGTTCTCCGCCCTCGGAGGTCTCCTCGGTTCAATGCTTGCATCGCGCCTCCGCGCGCGTCTTGGGTCCAGATGGACGATTGTTGCCAGCCTCATCCTGGGAGCAGTTGCCCTCGGCGGCCTTGCGCTCACTCAGAATCCAATCGTCGCGGGCTTGCTGTTGGCGCTCTATATCCTGCACGCCGTCGTTTGGAACATCTGTTCGCTGTCGTTGCGGCAGCGACTCGTTCCAGACGACCTCCTCGGACGAGTCGGTGGGGCCACGCGAGTGCTCGGACTCTCTGGCCTGGCCGTCGGATCCGCGCTCGGTGGCATTCTGGCCGATTTCGACCTGAGGATTCCGATTGCTGCGGGAGGAGTGCTTTTCCTCGCGTGCTGCTTCGTTGCGGTGATCATGCTTCGAGGAGAGCTGGATTTGGGCATTCGACCAACAAGTGCACCGCGCGAATCTGGGGACTGATGCAAGAAGTGTCGCTTGCCGGGGTTGAATGTAGCAGTCGAATCTCTTAACTCTGCACTATTCAGACTGCTACACTTGGAATACAGTTTGGAGGCACACCATGACCGCACACGCATATGGGGCTCCGCAGAACCGTCAACTGCAGGCCCAGAACCTCGAATGGTCGCAGATCAACGTGGAGGGACTGAGCCCAGCCGAAGTTGAAAATGCCCTCGAGCTGTACCGGACCATCGTCCAGGAACAACTCGATGAGCGCTCCTCCCTGTCCAAACGTTTGGCCCATTCGTACCTGACAAGGACCATTCAGCTCATTCCCGAAGCCACCCAGAGGCAAGCGCAGCGCAGCGTGGCATTCCGGGCTCGGTTGCTTGAAGAGGAGGGCGTGGAGACTTACGAATCCCTGGCAACCTTGCGCGGATCTTCGCAGAGCACCGTTCGCACCTGGGTGGCACGGCAACGGGAGCAACTCCACATGTTCACCATCGACGTGGAGGGCAAGACGTTCATCCCAAAAGTCCAGCTGACCCATCGCGGGACGCTCAATGACAACGTCACCGCCCTGATTGCACCGCTGCTCAAAGTCGGCATAGGCAGCTGGGGACTATGGTCTTGGCTCACCGCACCCACTGGTCTGCTCAGTGATGAGATCCCAGCAAAGGTTGCGGAGACGAGCCCGAAGCGGGCAGTGAATGCTGCCGAGCTCTATGCAGAGGATTTGAGGGATGCGAAAGATCGGACCGCATGAGCCCGATCATTCTGCCGCCAGAGCGTCTCAGGTGCCCCGATCCCGCGAAGTGCCCCGTCGCTGTTGACGAACTCTGTGATGCTGTCGCGGCCGGCGCATTGCCATTGACGGTGTTGAAAGCCGATAGCGAGTGGTTCAGGGTGTTCAATACTGTGGACGGATACGCCACACCCAACCCGGGCAAAGGGAACTCTCGGTTCTCACCATTCAACGAAGCGGGGACCCAGGCACGCGTCCCCAGCATGTACCTCGCCGACACACTCGAGGCGGCCCTGCTCGAAACCAGTTTCCATGACGTCCCGATCCTGCCCCCGAGAGAAGTGAACGTCTCCACCCTCCTCGGCATGGCACACGCTCAAGTCAAACTTCCAACTGATCTCTCCGTCGTGGATTTGCGGGACCGGAGCCTGAAAGCCATGGGAATCGGCCGGGCTGGCCTCGCCTCGAGCCCGCGGGAGCACTACCCCTGTACGCGGCGAGTGGCCAAACGCATCCACACCTCAGGGCAGAACATTGCCGGTATTCTCTGGCACTCCCGGCAAACGGAGATCAATCAGCTCCCAGCAGCGGAAGTGCTTGTGCTCTTCGCCGATCGAGTGCCGACTGACCGCGGAGACTGGCAGCTCGTGCCCAACTTCTCGTCCATGGGGGCACTCCTAGAAGGGTCTGGGTGGTTGCTTGTCGATCGGCTGGCGGACTCACTGGGCGTGACTCTCGTTGACGAGCTCACCTGAGGCGCGCAGTGTCGAGAAGCTGGGACGGCAGGTCTTTGACGGCCTTTCCAATTTCGATCGGACGGACTCCTATCGCGTCGCAGAGCATGCCGTCTTGAGGATCGCGGCTCATAATGAGACCTCATCTCGAGACGCAGTCACAGCAGCTTCCTTCTTCAGCCCCTCGCGAGGAATCATGTCGACTGCGCAGCCGAGGATCTCCTCGGCTCGGCTCCTCATCCGCATGAGCTTGAAGAGACCGACAGAATCATCCAGATCTACAAGCAGATCGATGTCGCTGTCCGGTCGGTCGTCTCCGCGAGCAACACTGCCGAACACGGACATGTTCGTGGCGCTAAGTCGTGCAAGCGCTTTAATCAGCTCGCGAGAGTGAGAGCGAACAAGGCGAAGTGTCTCCGGTTCCGGTATAGCGGCAAGGCTGTACCCTGCCATATTGAGAAGAAGATTCAGCGCTGCCACCGACGGTTCTCGATTGCCACGCTCGTAAGCACTGATGAAACTTTGAGAGAAACCGGCGCGCCGAGAAAGCACACTTTGAGTCAGCACTGCGTCCTTCCGCGCTTGACGGAGAATGGCGCCTGTAGTGCTTATATGCTCATATTATCGCGCATCCGCTGTATTTGAACGATTTAGGGTGGCCGCGGCATTCGCGCCCTTACCCCAACCTGTCCCAGGCCATCCGTTGCCTCAGCGCCGGTGCCAGCACCAAAGCAGCGATAACACTGCCGACCAGCAGCACCCACGCCCCGAAATACGTGAACAGCTTGAGCTCCGGTGCCAGCTGCGGACCGAAGTTCGCGGCCATGAGGATCACGCCGCCGAGGATGAGTGCCGTGGACACGATCACCTGGATGAACTGTTCGACCGTGGATTTGAGCAGGTTCTTGATCATCGAAATGTTCAAACCACTTGTGCCGACGTCGAGGGTACCGTCCTGCAGATGGCCGGCAATCCGTGAGAGCTGACCAGGCAGCTCCGCGATCTGTGGACCCACTGCGGCCGCGTAGAGGGCTGCCTCGTGCCGGTCGACGCCCAGTCCCCCGACCTCACGCAGCAGGCTGCGCCCATTCTGCGTGACCAGGGCCAGCAGGTTCAATTCGGGATTGAGCCTTGTGATCGACCCTTCCAAAGTGCTGATGGCTCGGAAAGCGGTCGCCACCGACACCGGCATCGGGAACCCGAAGTCCACGACGAAGTCGATGAGCTCCCCGAACAGAGCCGCCGAGGTTGACCCGGGCTGACCGTCACCGTATTTGAGCAGAATCTGTCCGATCTCACGCTGCAGCTCCCGGAGATTGACGTCACTGGGAGTGCCGAGGAGGTCGAGGATTGCGGCAGTCGCGGCCTGGGAGTTCTGGGAGTCGAAGGCCATGAGCAGCAGAGCGATGGCGCGACGGTCTCGTTTGTCGATGCGGCCGACGGCGCCGAAGTCGACGAGGCCTGCTCGGCCTGCTGGTGAGATGACGATGTTGCCCGCGTGCAAATCTGCGTGAAAGATGCCTTTGCCCAGCACCTGCCGAACAACCATGAGGAAGAGGTCCTGGGCGATCTCATTGCGGGCCAGTTCGGAGAGGCTGTCGATGACCTCGGTGGCGTGCGAGAGAGGAACGCCTTCAATGAGATCCATGACGAGGACGTACTCACCGGAGTACTCCTTGTACACCCGCGGGATGCGCACCATGGAGTCTGTCCCTGAGGTGGATCGACCAGTCTCGTCGGCAGTGCGAAGTGCTTCGATGTGCGCCAGCTCCCCGCGGTAGTCGAGTTCTCCCTGCAGGGAATCGACGAAGCTGCGGGCCAGCTTCCCGATGCCGACCCTACTCGCCCAATCGGTGGACCGTTCGAGGCGCTCGGCGAGGGTGAGGACGATATCGCAATCGGCTCGAACCTGTTTGCGGATTTTCGGTCGTTGCACTTTCACGGCAACAACGCGGCCTTCCCAGGTGACGGCACGGTGGACCTGCGCAACCGAAGCTGCGGCGAAGGGGACCTCGTCGAACTCTTCGAACACCTCGGCGACGGGCCTGCCCCACTGGGCTTCGAGCTGGTCCTTGACCTCTCTGAACGGCACCGGCGGCACTCCGGCCTGCAGGGTAGAGAACTCCTCGACGAATTCGTGCGGGATCATGTCACCGCGGGTGGCGATGAACTGTCCGAGCTTGATGAAGGTGACACCGGCCGCGGCCAACGCATCACGGGTCGTCGAGGCGATCTCGCGCAGGGATACCCGCAGGGTCGGGATCCGCGGTTTGAGGTAGCGGGAGAGCCCGAATTGGATGAGGATCTTCTGGATCTGAGCCAAACGATTGAGCCTGCGATACCAGGTGGGGATCTTCGGCGCCGATCGCAGCAGCGAGGTCAGGGACCCAGTAGGGAGGACGAGCTCGATGGCCAGGAGCACGAACATCTGGATGACGATGAACCAGGCGAACAGCAGCAGGAAGACCATGATGGCTGGGAAGCTCATATCCAAGGTCGGATACTGGCCGCCCTCGGCGATGCCCAGCAGACGATAGGCCTGGAGTGTGATCGGCCAGATCGAGAGCCCCATGGCGAGGGAGACAATGGTGTTGCGTGCTGCCCCAGTACCGGTGAACATCATCCGCCGGACAAGGAAGCCGACGATGAGTGCGTTGATGAGGCCCAAACCGATGGAATAGAGGATCGTCACCCGTCAAGCCTTTCTGTCGTTCGATCAGATGCGCGCGGATTTCACACTGCGGTGTCCGCTGCGCGCCTCCACCAGCCTAGTTGATCCGGAGGGCATGGAGTTTGAGAGTTCGCAGTACATCGGGGAGCCAGAGAACTGGCCCCGAGTCCTACGTCAAGGCCGGTCAGTTGGCGCTCCAACGCTGCGGCAGCGCGACTCTAGATGTACTGGCTGGGGAGGTTAGTTAACCACCGAATCCGGCGCATGCTATGCCACTGGCACCTTCGCAGCGTTCACAGACACAAAGTCGTGAGCAGCAACAAGGGCACGCAGGTCACAGTCCAGCCCCTTTATATCTCTAAGGACAGCACGGCATCCCGCAGTCGACCATCCTCTCGCGAAAGGCCACCAATGACCTCGGCAAGTCTCACCTCGGTCTGCACCATTCGACTAGTGCCGCCCCGCTCAGCGTCTCGAAGAGAGAC
This sequence comes from Brevibacterium sp. FME37, assembly GCF_014897485.1. Lineage (NCBI taxonomy): Bacteria > Bacillati > Actinomycetota > Actinomycetes > Micrococcales > Brevibacteriaceae > Brevibacterium > Brevibacterium sp. FME37. The sequence goes on along the minus strand of NZ_JABUYE010000020.1, from coordinate 1,292 downwards.
GAACACCCGAGAATAGTCAGGGTCGTCAATTGGGTCTGCCACTCGCTCGTTCTTTACGGCGGCGGTGGGTCCGAACTCAAGGCGGAAGGCCGGCTGTGCATCAGCACGTTGCAGCTCGACGGACCACTCCCACTGTCCAACGAGCTTGGTCACGACCTTTTCAATTCGCCCTTTGTTGACCGCCCCATTGACCTGCTCCACGAGGACGGATCGCGCGAAGCGCCGCAAGCCATCCTTGACTGCGGCCAGCGTGGTACGGCTATCTTCGAATTGTCGCCGAGCATGCTCGGCCACTAGCTCTGCAAACTCCTGCGTTACCCGGTCCCGCGGCCGATACCCATACCGTGCAGATTCGCCGGTCTCGCACATGGCTTTGATGAAGGAAACTTGATCGTCGACGTCCACTGCCGCTGGGCCTTTCACGAAGTATTGAATCATCTGTCGGATGAAGAAGAGCTGGTCTGGATGTTGCCGACACCACGACCCATCGCGTTCCACGTGGGCTTGCAGGTCGGAAAGAACGTCGGCATAAGTGACGATGCTGGCTTGTTCCCAGCCGTCTCGTTGCCGGTGGGCTTCATGGCGATGGCAGAGCAGAACAACGGCTGTTGCCCTGCCGTCCGTGGCCCCGTGGGCGAGATACCGGCGGTAGTCATGGCCGTGTCCATCCGAGGTACCGTAATTCTCGATGACGATCGCCGCATCAGACCTCGAAAGAACGATGTCGGCAATATCCATGCCAGCCCCGTCAGCGATGTCTTCATCCCCTAGGGTGTTGACTTCCTGGATTACGCGATAACCGCTGGGCGGCAACTGCGCGTCGTCCCGTAACTGGTCATTGACCCTCGCGAGGAAAGCGCGCTGGAATACGTCTCCAAGTTCATGAGTGGTATCGGTGGCCAACAGCCAGGCAAAAATGTTCGACAGTTGCTTTTCGTGCGTGCCGTGGTGCATCACTCGAAAGATATTGAACTGCTCGGCTAAGCTCCGAGAGAGTCCCGGCAGGAGCTTCGTGACAAGGTCGTTCATGTCCGTTGAGAGTCGGGCCATAGCCCAATACTAAGCCACAGGTGATGCCTGTGTGGACCGTTGACATCTGGGCACTATCGGCAAAGTCGCTAGGCAAGAGATTTCACTGTCAAGGTAACCCGCCTGTATAGAAGTCCAAAGATAAACAGCGGCGCTCGTAGGAATGGAGGTTGCCAACCTCTGCATCAGTTCCGGTCGGTGGCCCAACCCCTACGTGTCAGGCTGGAGCGGGACCACGGTGACAGAGCAAATCAGTCCGACCA